>JBBSBG010000333.1:0-3911 GCA_038251495.1 Cytophagales bacterium | reverse complement strand
TCGCGCATAGTTTTAGAAGAATTACCATCAGCCTTATGTAAAATCAAGCCTGCATGAAAGGTGGCATCACCGGCTTTCATTTGGTCAGGCATAAAAACTGGGTAGCCTTTTTTCGCAACATGTTCATCCAATGTTTTTTCAGATTCATCAGAGATTTCAAGATTTTTTACCAATCCATCCTTATGCGAGCCGCCAGCAAAAGTTAACATGCCCATATCGGTTGTAATATCTATTAATGGCATCCACATGGTAATAGTGTTTTTTGTTGCCAGCGGCCAATAATATTGGTCTTGATGCCAAGGGGTAAAGCCTCCGCCCGGTTCTTTAAAGAGTGCCTGATCATGATAAAGGCGAACCCGTTCAACTCCCATTAGTTGTGCTGCGACTGAAGCAAATTTTTTAGCTAGGGTAAATTCCTTTACCTGATCATTGGTCTCCCATAGGTTCATTGTTTGAAGAAAGGCTTTACCATAAGTATCGCGATCTTCCATCTTCCTCGATTCTGGATTCAACTTTTTAACTGCCTCTAATATCAACGGTCGGTAATGAGTAACCTCGGTTGGAGTTGCCAATTGTTTTATAAGTGCATAACCATTTTGTTGGTAGGCATCAGTTTGGTCATGATTGATTTCGAAACGATCCTGTAAGGTATGCATACTTAAAACTGATTGATTACTGAAGTTATCGTCTACCTCGCCTCTAATCAAAGTTGAGAAACTTAGTTAAAAATATTAAGATAAAATTATGATAAGAATAATAATTAGTGACATTTGTACTAACTATGGCAAATAGGTTTTACTTGAGACCAACTCTGGCTGGTTTGTAATGGATTTTCTTACCAATACAGCCGCTTACAAGGTTTGGATTTTTGCTCCTTATCTGGAGACGGATGATCCTACCTTAAAATTTTATTACGACTACACCCAAAGTATAGCCGAATACGCAAAAGTTTTTTCGGAGACCAATTGCGAATGGGAATGGGTAAACGTTACTATTGATAACATAGCTGAGGCTATTGCTAAGGTGCAGAACTACTCGGCTAAACGTAGCATCGTGCTTAACCTTTGCGATGGTGACGAGATAAACAATGTTCCGGGAGTATCTGTAATCCATGCATTGGATGAGAATGAGATTACCTATACCGGATCTGATTCATACTTCTATAATATAACAACTTCAAAAATTACCATGAAGGAAGCTTTTGGCAAAGCCGGGGTTTCCATGCCGGGCTGGCAAAAGTTGAATGGCCATATAGATCCTGATTTATTTAAGAAGGTTGGTAAGCCTATTATTGTTAAGCCTGCAGTTTCTGCCGGAAGTATGGGCATTAGCATTAAGAATGTTGTTAATGGCAAGCGTGAGTTGAAGAGTGTGCTCTCCAATCTTCATGGTGGATTTAAAGGCTGGAACTTGGATAGTGCCGGTCTGTTGGCCGAACAATTTATTATTGGCCGCGAGTTTACAACCTTATTGGTAGGCTCACATAATCAACCTGAGCAAATCAAATTTTATCAGCCTATTGAACGTGTATTTCATCAAGGCCTGCCTGACAAAGAGCAATTCCTTTCATTCGAACGCTTGTGGGAAGCCTACGAAGAAGAAGCTCCCCCGCCTGATAATGGATTTCTATATGAATACGCACCCGTTAAGTCTTGCGAGTTGGCACAGCAGTTAAAGGAACTCAGCATCGATGCCTTTAAAGCTGTAAAAGGAGTGGGTTATGCGCGGTTGGACTTTCGTATGGATAAGAAAACCGGAAAGTTGTTTGTATTGGAAATCAATGCACAATGTGGTTTAAGTGATGATGAAAACTATACCTCCATCGGAGCTATTCTGCGGGTAAGCGACAAAACGTTTACCGATTTAATCGTTGAAGTTTTAGATGATGCCCTCCTGCGTAAATCAATAGCATAGCAAATGAAAGTTTGTGTATTGCAACCAGATTATAGCACTACCGATGTAGATTATAAGAATTATGATCCCGCTCGCAACCTTGCACCTTTGTTGCCAAACGATCAGGTAGATCATGTGCTCTTAAATAAGCTAACCACTTACAAGCAGCTAAAAGATCTTCGAAAATCGAAGTATGATATCTTTATAAACTTATGTGAAGGCTATCTTGATTGGTCGGTGCCCTCTATCGATGTGATCAACACGTTAGATGCACTCAACCTTCCATATACAGGGCCAAATTCAATCTTATATGATCCGCCAAAACCATTGATGAAGTATGTGGCTTACTGCGGTGGCGTTAAAACACCCAACTTTGCTGAGATCACCTCTACTGATAACCTGGGTAAAAAAATCCAACACCTTACATTCCCATTATTTGTAAAACCTGCCAAAGCTGGCGATAGTCTTGGCGTTGATGATAAGTCGCTTGTAAAAGATCATGCTGAGCTAACAAGTAAAATTGAAAGCCTGCTTGCCGAGGGCTATGAAGATATCTTAGTAGAAGAATACATTGCCGGGCAAGAGTTTACTGTTTTAGTGGCGGCCAATCCAAAACCTAAACGCGGTTGCACAACTTTTAAACCTGTCGAATATCAATTCCCGAAAGGGTATACATTTAAAACCTACGCGCTCAAAACTTCCGAACTGCATACGGATGTCAATAAACCGTGTGCTGATGAGGAACTAGAAACAAATTTAAGATCGGCAGCAGAGAAAATTTTTAATGGATTCTCCGGAGTAGGATACGCACGTCTGGATTTTAGAGTAAATGAAAACCAAGAGGTTTACTTTTTGGAAATAAACTTTACCTGTTCCGTTTTTTATGAAGATGGGTACGAAGGTTCGGCAGACTATATTCTAAAATTTGATCCGATTGGTAAATCAGGATTTTTAAAGCACATTATTGCCGAAGGAATTGCCAGACATGCAAGCAAGCAAAAGAAATATCGCATAAACGGAAATGCAATCAATGGCTACGGAATAGTTGCACAAACACCGTTAACCAAGGGCGAGGTTATTTTTAAGATTGAAGAATCTGCGCAACGCATTGTTACTAAACGATATGTTGAAGCCAACTGGACGCCAGAACAGATAGCGGAGTTCAGGCATTATGCTTATCCGATTTCCGATGAGGTTTATATTCTGTGGGATCAAAAGCCACAAAACTGGGCACCACAAAATCATAGTTGCGACCCTAACACAATTTATGATGGGTTAAATCTAATAGCGCTTCGCACTATTAATCGCGATGAAGAATTGACACTCGACTATGCCGATTTATTAGACGATACTATTCAGTCATTTGCATGCACATGCGGCCACCCAAACTGTCGTAAAATTGTTTCCGGCAGAGTTGACAACTCTGTAACGCAACGCGAGAAAGTTTCGTGGAATGCGTAACAAGTCTAAATAAAATTATTTTCAGGGTTCAATCAAGATCAAATCATTTACTAGTAATCTACTCTTTTAAGCACGTGTTGATCTAAGAAGTTCAGTCACCCATCTCCTCTGGAGAGGGGCGGGGGTGAGGTATTAAAGGAAAATCTTAGTAAGCAACCAGCATTGCATCCACTACCGTAATTACCTGTTATACTTTAACCAAAAAAGCTTAACTTACTTTCTATTATCTTAATAAGTTCTATAAAGGCTCTGTTAACGCGTCAATTAAAAATTAATCATTGAAATCACGAGTTCTGGTTATTGCTTCTGTACTAATTCTAACAGGCTCGTTAGTAAGCTATCTCTATTGGCCTGCCGATAAAATTGATTACAACACACAAGTAAAACCCATTCTAAATAAAAAATGCATCACTTGTCATGGTGGCGTTAAGCGCGAAGCCAAGTTCAGTCTTTTATTTCGTCAGGAAGCATTGGCCGTTGCTGAATCCGGAAACAAAGCAATTATTCCCGGTGATGCCCAACATAGTGAACTGATCAGACGAATTAATTTAAGCGAT
>JBBSBG010000332.1:0-3921 GCA_038251495.1 Cytophagales bacterium | reverse complement strand
TGGCCTCCAAAAACCTTAATTCCAAGGCGTTTGCTTTCCGATTCGCGGCCGTTTTTTACTTTACCTTCACCTTTCTTATGTGCCATATCTTAATTCAAGATTTAATACTTATCCAATACTCTCGATTTGTACTTTTGTAAACTGCTGACGGTGACCGTTCTTAACAGCATACCCTTTTCTTCTTTTCTTTTTGAAGATGATTACTTTGTTTCCCTTAACATGCTCTAATATCTTACCAGATACCTTAACACCTTTTACAGTAGGGGCGCCAACTTCTACACTTCCCTCATTATCCAGAAGAAGAACTTTATCAAACGATACGTTTGATCCAGCCTCGCCTTCCATCTTAGGAGCATAGATATATTGATCTTTAGCCACTTTGAACTGTTTTCCTGCAACGTCTACTATTGCGTACATGCCTATTGATTTTAAAAATGGACTGCAAAGATAAATCAAAGTCATTGAAAACCAAAAGCTGCATGTAAAATTGCTTAACCTGATTAAAAATGCTGTTTCTGAGTTCAGAAATGCGTTTTTGAAGAGACATTACTCATCCCAAAGATACTGCGAGGCTCAACTATAACTCAACTATAAGTATAGCCTCAACTATTCATTAAAAATCTATGTACACATACCTAGTGTCATGTCAATTTGATATTGTCGCTTGCTAAAAAGCTTCAAGCCAGTGTGTGCATTGTATTGGTATTTTTCTGCTCAAAACTATTTTTAAGACGCGTCAAAATATCATTGGTTTGACACCAGTAAATTTTCGATCTCTACCTAATAAAGACGACCTCAAAAAAATTTAATTTTTTTTCATCTCATCTATTCAATTGACTAAAGAATTTAAATGAACTATCTACCAAACACTTACACCAAAAGTACATTCGAGTGTGGAAGTTTTGATCACAAATCACGCTTTGATTTTCCTTCATCATTTAGAATATTTGTCAATGGTGTTGTTTAAATCGTGAATACAATTCACAGGCTTACCTCACTAAAAATTGTATTCAACGTAAGCATAAACTCCCGTTTTGCTTGCTAACGTATTTATAGTCAACCCTTAAAATCATTTAGAATGAGTCAATCTGTACAAGTAGAGCCTATTTTAAGAGAGAACAAAGACCGTTTCGTTCTCTTTCCGATCACCCACCACGACATCTGGAAGTTTTATAAACAAGCGGAGGCCAGTTTCTGGACTGCCGAGGAGATCGATTTAGGTCAGGACTTGAAAGATTGGGTAAACCTAAATGATGGTGAGCGTCATTTTATCAAACACGTGCTTGCCTTTTTCGCGGCAAGTGATGGTATAGTAAATGAAAACCTGGCCGAGCACTTTGTAGGAGAGGTTCAATACACCGAAGCAAAGTTCTTTTATGGATTTCAGATCGCTATTGAGAATATTCACTCTGAAACCTATTCTTTATTGATAGACACCTATGTAAAGGATCCAAAAGAAAAGGACAAGCTGTTTCACGCCATTGAAACGATGGATTGTGTTAAGAAAAAAGCAGATTGGGCTTTACGTTGGATTGATAATGGAAATTTTCAGGAGCGCCTGATTGCCTTTGCCGCTGTGGAAGGAATTTTCTTCTCAGGTTCATTCTGTTCAATCTTCTGGTTGAAAAAGCGTGGCCTAATGCCAGGTTTAACTTTCTCCAACGAATTGATCTCCAGAGATGAAGGTCTGCATTGCGACTTTGCTTGTCATCTCTACACAAAACATGTGATTGGCAAAATGCCAGTCGAACAAGTGATTGATATCATTAAGGATGCTGTTGAAATTGAAAAAGAGTTTGTAACGGATGCGTTGCCAGTAAATTTAATTGGTATGAACGCACCTCAGATGCGCGAGTATATTGAGTTTGTTGCTGATCGTTTGCTAAACGAACTTGTGGGCCAGAAAATTTATAACACCCAAAACCCATTTGACTTCATGGATATGATTTCGCTTCGCGGAAAGACCAACTTCTTTGAAAAGAGAGTTGCCGAATACCAAAAAGCGGGTGTGATGAACAGTATGGATAAAGATTCCTCTCCAAAGTTTTCGCTAAACGAAGATTTTTGATATATTCGGTCACATTTTTTAAACTTTCTTTTTTACCAACACAACCCTACTAAATAATGCTTGTACTAAAACGTGACGGACATCGGGAGTCCGTAAAGTTTGATAAGATCACGGCCCGTATTGAAAAACTCTGCTATGGTTTAGATCCCAATTTTGTCAACCCGGTAGAAGTGGCCATGAAAGTGATTAATGGCTTGTATGATGGTGTTTCAACGCAAGAGCTAGATAATCTGGCGGCTGAAATTGCAGCAACACTAACAACCAAGCACCCAGATTTTGCAAAGCTGGCCGCACGCATCGCAGTCTCAAACCTGCATAAGGTTACGAGTAAGTCCTTCTCAAACACGATGAAGCGACTGTACACGTATGTCGATCCTAAAAATGGACAGAACGCTCCGCTGATCTCGAAAGAGACTTGGAAAGTGATCAAGGAAAATGCTGCCGAACTTGATGAAGCAATTATCTATGATCGTGACTTTAGTTATGACTACTTCGGGTTCAAAACCCTGGAGCGTTCATACCTAATGAAAGTAGATGGCAAAGTGGTAGAGCGCCCGCAACATTTGTTGATGCGCGTAGCCGTGGGTATTCATGGTGAAGATCTTGTTGCTGCGGTAGAAACGTATCATTTGCTTTCAGAGAAATGGTTTACCCATGCTACTCCTACACTCTTTAACGCAGGTACTCCAAAGCCTCAACTTTCTTCATGCTTCCTTCTTACCATGAAGGATGACAGCATTGATGGAATTTATGATACCCTAAAACAAACTGCCAAGATTTCTCAATCTGCGGGCGGTATTGGTCTTAGCATTCACAATGTGCGTGCAAAAGGATCTTATATAAAAGGAACAGGTGGTACTTCCAATGGAATTGTACCTATGTTGAGAAACTTTGACATGACAGCGCGGTATGTTGACCAAGGTGGTGGCAAGCGCAAAGGAAGTTTTGCTATTTATCTTGAGCCTTGGCATGCTGATGTGTTCGAGTTTTTGGAATTGAAAAAAAATCACGGCAAAGAAGAGATGCGTGCGCGCGATCTGTTTTATGCTATGTGGATTCCTGATTTATTTATGAAGCGCATTGAGAGCAATGAAATGTGGTCGCTCTTCTGCCCGAACGAAGCACCCGGCTTAGCGGATTGCTATGGCGAAGAATTTGAACGCTTGTACGAAAAGTATGAGAAGGAAGGAAAATTCCGCAAACAAATAAAGGCACAAGATCTTTGGTTTGAAATTCTTGAAGCTCAGATTGAAACCGGAACACCTTACATGCTTTACAAGGATGCAGCGAATCGCAAGTCTAATCATAAGCATTTAGGTACTATCAAGTCAAGTAACTTGTGTACTGAGATTATCGAATACACATCACCTGATGAAGTTGCTGTTTGTAATCTTGCTTCTATAGCACTTCCTAAGTTTGTAACTGAAGAAGGCGTATTCGATCATCAAAAACTTTATGACATCACGAAAGTAATTACACGCAACCTGAATAAGGTTATTGATGTGAATTACTACCCCGTAATTGAAGCGCGCAATTCTAACATGCGTCACCGTCCGATTGGTATTGGCGTTCAGGGCTTAGCGGATGCGTTCATTTTGTTGCGCATGCCTTTCGATTCTGAAGAAGCGCGTGGTTTAAATACTGATATTCACGAGACTATCTACTATGCTGCCATGGAAGCTTCTATGGAATTGGCTAAAGTAAATGGTGCTTACGAATCATTTAAAGGCTCACCCGTATCAAAAGGAATTTTCCAATTTGATATGTGGGGAGTAACCCCAAGCTCCAAGCGTTGGGATTGGGATAACTTGAAGAAAGAAGTGAAACAACATGGTGTATACAATTCATTATTG
>JBBSBG010000331.1:0-3928 GCA_038251495.1 Cytophagales bacterium | reverse complement strand
CACATTTGACGAAATTGTAATGACACGCTTTTGATCAATCCTGTTAATTCCGGCAAAGCTATTTGAATATTCAATTTTAGCTATTGCCGACATAGGCACCTGTCGAACCTGACCACCACTTGCCATGTCGCGATACGTCAATGGCAAGTTCATAAGTGTGTTGATATCGTTTCTTTGCAATTCATTTACTTGAAGCGTAATATCATAATCATCATTGGCATCTCTGAACTTTGAGATTTCGCGACCATTGATAGCCGTGTTTAACGCCATCCCAATTTGTGCAGTAGAAATTCCTTCGCGGTTTGCTTTTTCACGATCAATCTTTACTACAATCTCGGGTTTATCATTTTGAAAGTCTGACTTCAACTCTTCCACACCAGGAATCTGAAGTGAATCCAGGTAGCGTTTCACACGACCTGCAGTTACAACCAAATTGTCAAAATTCTCAGCCGCTACTTCAATATTCACTGGCTTACCGGTTGGAGGCCCGCCTTGTTCCTGATTTACCGAAACTTCAGCGCCTTTAATTCCTTTCACGGCTTCACGAATCTTACCTAAATATTCTTTAGTCGATTGCCCGTCTCGGTCTGCAAACGTTACAAAAGCAACACTTACCTTACCCAAGTGTGGCTGTGCATTAGTTGCTGCAAACTGATCTTCAGAAGCACCAACAGCCACATTAGAAATAATAGACTTAACAATCTTATTGTCTTTACCAACCACCGATGTTACACGGTGTTCAACAACCCTTGTTACTGAATCAGTTACTCGCTGATCTGTGCCTATAGGCAATCGTATGAACGCAAAAATAAAATTTGGATCTCCTTGCGGGAAAAATACAACCGGAGGTTTACGCACACTGGTAAACCAGATTGAGAAGAAGAAAAGAGCAACCACGCTAACCAATATAAAACCCGGACGTTTGCCTACCAAGCACCAACTAACCATTTTCCTATATCTTTCCTGAACCCGCGGCCAGCCCACTGTTTGGAACGATGAGATTACTCTGGAAATATAGAAGTGATATAATGCATACACCGCAAAAAGGAAGATTGCGAAATTTCCCAATCCGTTAATGCCAGTTACGTAAGCCATCAGCGCAAGCGAACCAAATACAATGGCCGTTACTTTAAATCCTTTCGAGAATTTAGATTTCTTGTGATCGTGGTCATCCGCAGTCATAAAATCCGCTGCGAATACGGGATTCATTATATAGGCTACTACTAAAGACGCAATCAATGTTACAATTAAGGTAACGGGCAGGAAGAACATAAACTTTCCAATAACACCTGGCCAAAATGCCAACGGCACAAATGGAGCAAGTACTACAAGCGTACCCGAAAGCACAGGCATAAATACTTCACCCGCAGCAATCTTTGCAGCTTTACGAATTGGTACCTTACCATTATCAAATACTCGATGCGTATTTTCAATTACTACAATAGCATCATCTACTACAATGCCAAGTGCCAGCAAGAATGAAAACAACGTCATCAAGTTGAGCGTGAATCCAATTGAGGGAAATACAAGGAAGGCAATAAAACTTGAAAGCGGCACAGACAGTCCAACAAAAATTGCATTGGTGGCGCCCATGAAAAACATCAGGATAACGGTAACTAAAATAAAACCGATAATGATCGTGTTGATCAAATCGTGTAAGGTAATTCTTGTATTGTCCGATTGATCGGCAGTTATGGTTACGTCTACTCCGGGAGGCAATACATCGGCTTGATACTGCGCTACAATTATGTTTATTTCATCAGAAGCAATAATCAAGTTCTCACCACTTCGTTTAATAACGTTCAATGTGATTACATTTTTCCCGTCTAATCGGGCAAAGCTCTCCTGCTCTTTATGTGAATCGACTACCTCAGCTATATCTTTTAAATATATTTTACCCCCCATCGTTGAACCAATCACGATGTTAGCAATTTGAGCGGCTGAGGTAAATTCGCCATTCACCGTTAGCGATCGTTTCATTCCATCTACCGAAATCTGTCCACCCGGAATGATCACATTTTCCCCGCCAACAGCCATTGAGATGTCATCCAGGCTTACGCCCGCACCCGCAAGTTTAAACATATCAATGTTGATTTGTATTTCGCGAGTAAGCGCTCCTACAATATCCACACGCCTGATTTCACGAATGCTTTCAATGGCATCCTGCATTTGCTCGGCATACTTTTTTAGCGTTTGAAGATCATAATCTCCCGAGAGATTAACGTTCATGATTGGAACTTCTGAAATATCGATCTCTTGCACAATTGGGTCGTCAGGCAAGTCGCTGGGAAGATTAGGCTTGGCTCGATCTACAGCATCCTTTACGTCTTGTTTTGCTTTATCAACATCAATATCCGTTTCAAATTCTACAATTACATTTGAAAAACTCTGAACTGAATTACTTTTAATTTTCTTTACTCCAGAGATAGATTTTACCTCCTTCTCGATCTCTTTGGTAATCAGGTTTTCGATATCAGACGGTGCTGCCCCCGGGTAAATAGTGGCAATGAAAATCTGAGGAAAGACAACCTCAGGAAAATTTTCCTTCGGCAATCCAATATAGGTAAGTATACCTGCCAGGCAGATAATTACTGTGCCTACATAAATGCTTACTTTATTATCAATGGACCAACTGGTCGGTTTGAATTCTTTTTCGATGTCTTGCATAACAATAGTTAGTGATTAGTTGGAGGGAGCTTGTGAACTTCTGTGGCTCAAACTTTATATCTTAACAAACTCTCCGTCATTTAATCCCTGGTACCCTACGGTGATTACTTTATCACCCTGTTTAAGACCGCTTTTTACTTCAGCGAGATTATCATACACACCGCCAACTTCTATTTCTTTCCTTCGGGCAACCAATTGTTGGCCATCCATTTCGGCTACATATACTATCTTCTTACCATTTATTTCCTGCACAACATTAATTGGCACGCACAAGGCCTCTTCCTCTGTATTAAAAATTACCCGTAGCACTGCCGTCATACTTGGGCGAAGATCAGCAAGCGATGGTAAATCTATTTCAACCGGAAACGACCTGGAAAGGGGATTGATGTTACGACCAACAAACGTTACACGCGCGTCTATTTCTTTATTCAAAGCCGGAAAACTTACTTTCACTTTGTCACCGTTCTTAATAGAAGTAACGTAAGCTTCAGAAACGCTTGCCACAATTTTCAGATCAGTAGTATTGATAACCCTAAATGCCGGAGCTCCGGGTGCCGCATTTTCACCGATCTTAACATTTACTTGTTCTATAGTTCCGTTAATAGGCGTCTTAATCCTAGCCATATCTAGCTGCTCGTTCAGGGTGGCTAATCTTTTTTCAAGACCCTCCTTGTTATTCTTTGCCTGAAGAAATTGCACTTCAGTCCCTATTTTCTGATCCCACAAATTCTTTTGCTTCTCATAAATAGTTGTCGCTAACTGCAATCCTGATTTAACTTCTTCTATAGAACGTAGTGTGATCTTATTTTCAATCTGCGCCAGCACTTGACCCCTTTGAACACGTTGACCTTCTTTTACTAAAACAGAAGTAATTACACCCATCGCCTCAGCGCTAACCAAAATATTATCTTCCGATTCAACCATTCCCTGGGTTTTAACAAAATAATCAAATTTTCTAGGTGCAAGGGTTGTTATTACAATTTCCTTTTTGCGAACGGTTACTGCTTCGGGATTTGATTTAGCAAGTTCTTTCTCAAGGGCCGAGATTTCATTTGATAACTCAGCCTGGTTTGCTTTTAGTTTTTCCAACTTCGCAGTGTCGGAAGATGCGCCACCGCAGCTTGCCAAGATGACGAGAGCAAGAGACAACATTGTTAATTGAATAGTATATTTTGGTTTCATAGTGTAATGAGGTTGTTTGTTATTATTTGGTTTGGAGTAATTTTCCATAAGCTTTATCTAAGTCGACTTTAGCAATCAT
>JBBSBG010000330.1:0-3930 GCA_038251495.1 Cytophagales bacterium | reverse complement strand
TTGCCCTCCACCTGCCGGCTAATGTCTTCGGAAACATCTCGAACGGTTTTTCCACCGGTAATTAAAGATTCACGTAATGTTGAAGTTGCTTGCATACTCAGTTTCGTATCAATTCCTTATTCTAAAAACTATGCGTTCTCTTTTATTTTATCTTTATTCCTGATCTTAGTGAGGTAGAAGATGTTTGGTTTCACACCAATTTCTTCCAACACCCTGTAAGCTCTTGGGTTGTTATACTTTTTATCGATAGTGGTATTAAACACGGTTTCCTTTGTACCATCTTCTTTCTCAACTTCTATATAGTGTTCGATCTGCAGCAACTTGCTAATTTTGCTTTCAGGATTGTTCATGTCGCCAAAAAGAATTGCGCCTGTTGAGCAAGCTGCCTGACAAGCTGTAACAACTTCACCATCTTTCAACGTTCTTCTTTCACGTTTTGCGGTAAGCTTTCCAGCTTGAATGCGTTGCACACAGAAAGAACATTTTTCCATTACCCCGCGCGAACGAACGGTAACATCCGGATTTAATACCATGCGCCCTAAGTCGGTGTTCATGGCCGGGTTAGAATCAACAAACTGGCTATTGTGATGATACTTGAACCAGTTGAAGCGTCTTACTTTATAAGGACAGTTGTTTGCACAATAGCGAGTACCAATACAACGGTTGTAGGTCATTTGATTTAAGCCTTCAGTGCTGTGGGTTGTTGCCGCAACCGGACAAACCGTTTCGCATGGTGCGTTGTTGCAATGCTGACATAGCATCGGTTGAAATACCACTTCCGGATTCTCTGAAGCGATCTCCATTCCTTTGTAATCTTCAACATCCGCTTCGCTAGTGTAGTAGCGATCGATTCGCAGCCAATGCATTTCTCTGCGGTTGATCACTTCCTGCTTGCCAACAACGGCTACGTTATTTTCTACATTACAAGCAACTACACAGGAGCCACAACCGGTGCATGTATTCAAGTCAATAGACATTCCCCAATGATGGTTCTTGTATTCATGACCTTTCCACATGCTAAGTGTGCTTGGCTCTACTTTTTCTTTCCACTTAGTAACCTTTGCTGAACGATCATTCCAGTATTCCGGATCTTTTACATAATCTGAAAGAATGGATTCCTGAATTACATTCTCGCGGCCCATGTAGGTTTGGTGAGTCTGAGTTTGCGCTAATTGAAAGGCCTGATCTGTCTTTTCTAATTTAACTCCACTAATTACACTAAATCCTAGTGCCTCTCCTGTTGAAAGCAATGGGTAAACATTTGCTCCAATGTTCTCACCTACTTTACCCACTTTTGTGCGACCGTACCCTAAAGAAATACCCAATGTACCCGGTGTTTGACCAGGCTGAACAAGTGCAGCAACGGTAACTGTTTTTCCGTTAGCCGTTAAGTTCACTAATTGGGTTCTTCCTTCAGAATCATTTTCAATTCCAAGTTCATTTGCATCTTTCAGAGCGACAGTAACATAGTGATCCCAGGTTGCTTTTGTAATAGGATCAGGCAATTCTTGAAGTAGAGGATTGTTTGCCTGCGAACCATTGCCCACCCCATAACTTTCGTGAATGGTTAACTCATATCCAGTATTAGAAGCTTTGTAGGTTGAGGAAATTGCTGATAAAGCACCTTCAACATTTCCTGCAAAGGAATAAGTTTGAGGCGCTGCACTAATATCAAGCACCCCATCATATAAACATTTATCCCAGAAGCTCTGGAAATCTAATCCAGCGCTAGCTGAGAAGAATTTGTTTTTCCAATTTTCCTGAATAAAAGCAAAGTATTCAGTTTTGCTTTCACCCGCCCATACTAACAAACTCTCTTGAACTTGTCTTGTCTTGAACAACGGACTAATAGTCGGTTGGGAAAGGCTAAATGAATTTGCTTTTGGTTCAGCATCGTTCCACGATTCCAGATAATGATGATCAGGGGCAATGAAGCCTGCTTCGGAAGCAGTTTCATCTGGCGTTGTTGAGGTTGATAGACTAAGCGTCATCTTCTTCAATGCTGCAGTTAACGTTTCTCCTTTTGGATAATCGTAAACCGGATTACAATTGTAGAATATAACTCCATCTACCTTGCCCGCTTGCACATCGGCAACAAATCCTGCCATCTCTTCATCATTACCTTGACGGAAATTGATAGGAGAACCTGGAAGAATGGTTGACCCATAGCTTCCTAATAAATTATTGATAGCGTTAACAACTACTTGTATAGACTTATCATTAGAACCGCATACTACCAAGGCTTTACCTTGATTTGCTTTTAACTCAGCAGCTGCTTTTTCGAGGTGTGTTATCTTATCAATGCTCTTGGCTCCATTTCCTGAAAGGATATTATAGATCTGAGCTACAACTAAACCTACCTGCGAAGGCTTGATCATGGAGCGATAATCTGCATTGGCACCAGTAAGTGAAAGATTAGACTCAAACTGATATAAGCGCGACATATCTTTTTTCTCCTCTGTCACTTCTCTGTTTACTGCAAACTGCTTGGTAAACTCAATTGGCGACAACCAGGTGCCTAAGAAATCGGCACCAATACTTACAATCACTTTTGCTTTACTGAAATCATAAGAAGGAATCATAGCCGAACCGAAAGACTCTTTGTTGGCTTTTAAAATTCCATAATTAGAAATTGGATCGTATTGAATGTGAGAAGTAGTGGGATACTTCGCTTTGAATTTCTCAATAACTGCTTTCGTGCTTGGACTAAGAACTGTGTTACTAACAATTCGAATCTGGCCACCTTTGGCAGAGATTTCATCCAGCTTGGCAATAATTTCTTTATCTAAACTTTCCCAGTCTTTATTTTCGGTACTGGCTTTGGGTCCGCGCAAGCGATAGTTATCATACAAAGACATAACAGAAGCTTCCACTTGGGCACTTGTTCCGCCCATGGTCACTTTTGAAAGACTGTTCCCCTCTATTTTGATTGGTCGGCCATCACGTACTTTAACTACAATACTGCAATAATCACCGCCATTGATATAGCTGGATGCATAATAATTAGGAATGCCCGGATCAGCATCCATTGGTTTGTTTACATAAGGAATTGCTTTGCGGATAGGAGCTTCGCACGCAGCCAATGAAGCAGCGGCAACGCTAAACCCCATCATTTTCAAAAAGTCCCTGCGTGAATGACCTGGGTCTTCCTGAACACCTAAATCCACAAACTCTTTGTCAGCATGTTTAACAAAACCCGAATCGTTCTTCAGTTGGGGCAAGCCTTTCCAGTATGTCTTTTTTGTTGTACTCATAGAGCCGGTCTAAATCTATCTAATCGTAAATCCTAATTCGTAATTGTTAATAATGGCATTTTGCACATTCTAATCCTCCAATATCTTCTACCTTCAATGCCTTCTTGCTATTATGAAGTTCCAATAGTTTGTCATAATAAGCATTGCCCTTGGTGGTTACGTCTGTCTTTCGGTGACAATCGATACACCAGCCCATGGTTAATAATGAATATTGTTTTACCAAATCCATTTCTTGAACAGGGCCGTGGCACGTCTGACATTCAATACCGGCAACATTTACGTGTTGCGAGTGATTGAAGTATGCTAAATCAGGCAGGTTGTGAATGCGCACCCACTCAATCGGCTTTTGTTTACCTGAATAGGTACTCGTTTCAGGGTCGAAACCAATTGCTGCGTAAATCTTTGCTATCTCACCTTTACCTGTATTAGTTCCTTCTTTAATCTGACTATGGCAGTTCATACAAATGTTTGGGGAAGGAATGTTGGCTTGCTTTCCTTTTAAAGCACCAGTATGGCAATACTTGCATTCTATCTCATACTGCCCTGCATGGATTTTATGCGAGAATGCTATGGGCTGTTTGGGTTCATAGTTCTGTTGAATGCCAATCGTATAAAGTCCGTCAATAACATTCTTAAATGAAACTGCGGCTACAATAAAGATTACTAAAAATATGAA
>JBBSBG010000329.1:0-3936 GCA_038251495.1 Cytophagales bacterium | reverse complement strand
TAGCTTCATTGTGTTTTGTTCTGCGGATATGCCTGTTTGCACTATTCTGCTTGCGCGCAAGTCTGCTGCTTTCAGCCGCTGTAACAGTTCCATCGGCCTTTACTCTTCGCTCTGATCTTCGAATGTGGCGTTGCTCCGAATTAAGGACTGCTGCTTCTTTATTGGTAAGATCTCCAGTAGCGCGGCCTTCACGAATTCGGGCACGTTGCGCTCCTTGCCGCACATCAACGCGTGGTGTGGTTTCCTGAGCCCATGAAATTATACTGAACAACATCAAGGCTGGGAAAATAAAGTTTCTTGTTTTCATTTTAAATTGATTTACCTCTTAGAACGAAACCCATTTACAAGGTTTAACCAGTTTATAAAAAAATTTATTGATTCCTGCTTTCAGGTATTCTTACAATAAATTCAGCGCCCATTCCTTGTTTACTAAGCAATTGAATAGCACCACCCAGCCTATCTACTAAGATTTTAACTATAGCTAAGCCCAATCCGTTAGAACTCTCACCCTCTGTTGGCCTGGCAGAGAGTGGTTTGAATTTTTGAAAGAGAAGTAATTTATCAGCTTCTGAAAAACCTGGCCCAGAATCCTTAACCGAGATAATCGCTACTTTATTTTCAATCCTTCCACTGACTACTATTGATGTATTTTTCAATGAAAACTTAATGCCATTAGATACCAGGTTATCAATAATCCGGTTAACAAAATCAGCATTAGTACAAAATAAATTCTCAAATGAATGTTGCACGGTTAATTTAATCGACTTTATATCTGCCGTAACTCGAAATGAACTTACTCGTTGCTCTATTAAGTTTCCAAGTTCAACAGCAGATACCACCGAAACCCTGGCATTTTCAGCAAATGCATTCACATCCAATAAGTCTGTAATCAGGTTACTGCCCGAACTTGTTGCATTTTTAATCATGGATAAATATGTATGCTGCTGCAGATTTAAACCACCCTCTAGTTCCATTATATTTACCAACCCGGCAATTCTATTAATGGGTGACTTAAGGTCATGAGCCACTATATTCATCAGCGTATCTTTTTCATTATTCACCTCATTCAACTGAATATTTTGAACGCGCAGGCTTTTATTAACATTGGTGATAACCTCCTGTTGCTTTAAAATTTTCTCGTTCTGTTCCTGAAGGCGCAGATTACTTCTCTTTCTTTTACGACTGTACGTCAGCAATACGGTCATGATTATTGTTATCGAAATAACAATAACTAATAATAGTCTGTTCTGAAATTGCTGCGTTGCAATTAAAGCCTTACTCTTAATTTGATTGGCTATTAGTAGCTCATTTTCCTTTTCCTTTCTCTCAATTTGCAATCGAAATTGAAGGCGTTCGTTTTGCGCTTGCAAGTCTATATTTTTAATTCGCTCACCCAATATTTCGGCCTGAACATTTGTTTCAGCAGCTTTGCTTCTGTTGCCAAGAGCCTGGTAACACAGTGCGAGGTTTTTGGTTGCATCAATTTGATATTTGATATTCCCAAATTGTTCTGCCTTTTGAACTATGTCCTCAAAAATTATTAAGGCTGAAGAAAAGTTCTTTTTGAAAAGAAAATATTTGCCACGAATAAGGGAGGCTCGGATAAATATATTTTGGTTAACAATATTTGAGACTGTTTTTAAAATGCCATTCGCCTTTACATAAGATTCTTCATATCGCTTCTCATTTAAAAAAATTTCAGCAACACCTAATTCAATTTCCGCCAACGTAACCGGATCATGAATCTTTTTAGCCAGCGAGTCAGCCATTTGCAATTTCTTCAACGCTTCTTTGGTATCTCCCTTTTCTTCATAAACCAATCCAAGTTCCAAAAGGGAAGAAATAATGCCGCGTTTATCATCAATGTTTTTCCTTAACTCATAAGCCTTTGCTGACATGGCTATTGCCTGATCGAAATTATTCTGCGATTTATAAATATTTGCTAAACTTCTATACACATAGGCCAAACCCAATTTATCTTGAATAATTTCAAAAATATCTTTCGATCGAATAAAATTATCGTAAGCCCGATCCATATCACCGCCATCAAAAAACATACGTCCCAAATTATTGTAACCAAAGGCCAATTGCACGGAGTCCTTTTGCTCCATAGCAACATCAATAGCCTGTTGATGATAGCCTAATGATTTTTTATAGTCTCCTCTGTTGGCGAGCGCCAACCCAATAAAACTTAGTGGCTTAGAAAGATCTTTCTCTAAGTGCATTGCCTTCCCTATTTCATAGGCACGCAAACAATAATAAATTGTGCTATCAGGATAGGAATAACGGTACTCGAATCCAATAGAATTTCGTAAATCAAATTGTTCTCGACTAATTTTTGAGTTAAGCAATGCATTCAAACTATCAATTACCTTTAGGTTTTGTGAATACCCAACACAATTAGCAAAAGACAGAAAGAATATTAAACTGAAAAATTTAGCCATACCATCAATACAAACTTAAAATATAACAGGGTAAGTAAGCACTATTGCAAGTAATTTACAAACTAATTACTGCCACTATCGCTTCATGTAAGAAGTACATGAAAACACTACAATCTTAGATTGAAAAATTAGCTATTAACTTCATCCGGTTACTCTTTTTCGACAAAGTCCAAGTCGCGGCCAAAAGTCTCATCAATCAAACGTAAAGCCCAAAAAGCAATTATGATCGTGATAATGCCCAGTAACAATGCTCCGCCAAGAATACCGATCTGTTCACGAAAGTATTTAAAGATTATTGTGAGTGGAATAACGGTGCCCCGAATAAAATTAGGCACGGTTGTAGCAACGGTTGATCTTAGATTGGTACCAAATTGTTCGGCAGCAATGGTAACAAACAAAGCCCAATAACCAACACCAAATCCTAACAGAAAGCAACCCACATAAAAACCAAACGCACTTTGAAATGGCCAGTATAAAAAGCCAACAACAAATACCAGCGTAAGAAAAATAAAAGTGAATACAGTCTTCTTTCTAGATCGAATGATCTGACTGGTTACTCCGCTTATCATGTCACCAGCTGCTAACCCAATGTAACTAAACATAACTGCATCGCCCGCAATTACACCCGTAATTTTCATCGCCTTAGCAAACTCTGGCGAGAAGGTGATCAGGATTCCGATAACATACCAGATCGGCAAACCAATTAATATGCAGCCAATGAATTTTATCAACCTTTCTTTTTTATTAAATAGCTGAAAGAAATTTCCGCGCTGCACACCTTGCTCTTTCACCTTCAAAAAAATACCTGACTCAAATACACTTACACGGGCAACTAACAAAATCAATCCCAATCCCCCACCAATAAAGTAGGCGATCTGCCAATCAAAAATTCTTGAAACATAATTAGCAAGTACAGCACCCATAAGACCCACAGTAGCGACTAAAGTCGTACCATAGCCGCGCAACTTAGTAGGTAACGATTCAGAAACTAATGTAATACCAGCACCAAGTTCCCCTGCCAATCCAATGCCTGCAATAAATCGCAGCAAGGCATATTGATTTACAGTTTGTGCAAACCCATTGGCAATATTTGCCAGCGAGTAAAGCAATATAGATCCAAATAAAACGGATAGCCGGCCGCGCTTATCACCCATCACTCCCCAGATAACTCCACCAACCAAAAGTCCCGCCATCTGAACCCGAATTAAAAACTCTCCTTCGGTCAACATCATATCTTCTGATACTCCCATAGCTCGCAGACTGGGAATTCTAACTATACTAAAAAGAAGCAAGTCGTATATGTCAACAAAATAGCCGAGAGCAGCTACAATAACTGGTATACTTAAGAGCTGTCTTATGCTACTGGAATTCATGCCTGAAATTTTTCTTCAAAATAGGTGACTTTTATCAAAATACAACTCCGCCTGTCATTTGTCTGTATGTCCACTAATAAAAAAAGCACTTGAAAAGTGACACAATAGAAGTAAACTAG
>JBBSBG010000328.1:0-3939 GCA_038251495.1 Cytophagales bacterium | reverse complement strand
TGATCGGGGTTTTGTTTTAGCACAACCCATGAGCGAAGTAGTTGCCCATTTTCGTTTATCAGATATAAAGCTACTTTCGGAAAATTCTCCAACAGATAAATTGAATCCTTGGATACAACTTTAAATCCGGCCACTCTCCTAATTTCGGAGGTATCGGAAACACTTATTTTTATCTTTTTATGAAATGATTGATTCCGTATGTCAAAAACATCAATGGAATACTGGTTGCCAGAAGAGTTTAACCCGTAATAGTAGCCATCGTCCTGCTCATTAGCTTGCCATACATAATTTTCATTATAAAAAGGTAGTAGTGAAGAGTCAATAGGTATAGAAATCCGTTTGGTTATAAAGCTGCCCTTCCCAACTAAGTTTTCACAACTTTTCTGCTGGGTATCGCAAGCCATCAACACTATTGCATAAGCAAATATGACTAAACTAAATAATCGCATGGCTTTATAGATTAAGAAAACAGATCTGACTTTGAATCAGATCTGTTTAAGAACACTTTGATTTTAACATGACCTCAAACACTCGTAATCTCATCCTGAATTAAACGATCACCGCCTCATTCACTCAGTTCCTTTCTTATTGCGTGTAGTTATTCTATTTATCAATCTAATTTCCGCAACAATAAAACATTCTTGTTAATATCACACCCTAAGTTTCGATAAGAATGTGCGCCAATAATCACTGATTCTTCCTCATTTGTTCTCGCATTGATATTATTCGAATTGAAAATGCTTACAGAATCATAATCGGTTGTAGTAAAGCCTTGAGAGGTGATTAATATTTTTGTCCCGTTTAACTCAGCTTCACCATGTTGCGGAATATTTACGCCAAAAAAGCCATTGTCGAGGTTTAATAGTAATACGGATGCCTCTAACTCAACTATTTCTCCGTTCCGGAATGATTCGAATTTCACTTTAAGTGCAAATTTATTTGCCAGTGAATCCAATTTTGACCAATCAATTTCAGGCGGCACATATTCTAATTCATCAGAGAAGTCAAAATTATTGTTAGCATCTATCTTATGTTTCAAAATTCCATTCTTATCCTTTCCATGAATAACATACACCAAGCACTTAATTCTATTTTCAGAAAGCGGCCTTTTTTCAAAATGTGACTGACGCCTATCCTTAAACTCATTAAAATAATTCTCATCAAGTAAACCCTGCTTATAACTCTGAAAAATAAATTGATTCGGTTCAAGCAAGATGAACTGAACACCCACATTGCTCCAAGTTCTTGGAATGCCGGTTAGGTTTTGCCTAATAGCATCATGCAAAGGATTTTCAGCAGTTACAGGTTCTCCTAGTCTCACAAATCCGGCAGGTAGCGTTCCATACCCATCAATAAGTTTTATTGGCAGCTCAACTACATCATTTAAACTTGATGGTTGAAATGACAACGTAACTAACGAGAGTAAGATGAGGTACAAAAATTTCGGTTTCATAAGACTACTCTTTTGATTGAAGATAACGATATTTTAGGTTTCATTTTCCGTAAAATATCTAATAGCTAAATTTGCTTTTTAATTTTTCAAGCTCCTGATCGATATTAACGGCAGTCAGATCAACAATAGTTTTTATTTCTTTCTCTCCACAATAAAACAACCTTGTTTCCGCAAAAGTTAGATCTAATTTCGATGCAGCATCGTAAAAGTCATAACAAAGATTAGCAGGCACATTGCCATCAAACTGCTCGTTTATTAGAGCTTTAAATTCTAACTGTCGAGATGGGTGCATACTAAAGATAAATTGACATTTACCACTTATAGAATCGTTTTTTAAAAACTCAATGACTTTCGATTCGCAACTATGACAACTTGAAAAAAGGGGTACTAGAACATAGACATCAGCAAGTATTCTCTCGTCTCTGCCGCTATCTCTTAAATACTTCTTGAGGTTAATAGTCTTCTGATTAAGTTCTGTATAACAGGCGGTCAGAAATAGTAAAGAAGCAAGGATAATCTTATTCATTTCTGTCTTTAGGTAGAAAGGTATAAAACATAAGCTCTCCTTCATTCGGTGAAGCTTTAAATAAATTTAATCCTTCTTCTGAAACATAATACATTCCGTTGCTCAGTCCTGAAGATATATCGAATTCAACCTCTCCAATTTTCTTAAAAGACTCATCTATTATAATAACGACAAATCCCCGTCTCCAGTCTCTCTCATTGAATTTTTCAATACTCATACCCTTTAGTAATATACGATAATACAATTTTCTAAAAGGATCATATATTACAGCATCAAAAAATGGAGAAGTAAAATAATGTTGATGATATTCCTTTTTTGATGGATTATTATTGTTTAAATAAGGGATATTGTTACAGCACTCGCTACCTGCATAATACTCCTTATAATAACCATTATGATCAGTTTCAATCAAATTTGCATACGCTGGTAGACTGTAGATAAATTTATTTGATTGCGAGTTGTATGTGCTACTAGTCAATCCAATGTATTGAATAGGATAAATCCCCTTGAAATAATTCTCAGTGAATCCCAGATCTGTGCGAACTCTTTTTGTCTTGAGATCCAAAATATTCTTTAGCCTTGCCTTTCTAACATCTTTGATTACCGTAAAATCAACATCAGGAGAAATATCAATAAACAATTGATTCCCTGCAATAATAGCTTGTCTCCTTGCTTCGTTCATAAGAATTCCAGACTCAAATCCAGAACTATTTTCTTTGAGAAAATCGAATCTAAAAAATGGTCTTGCGGTAGTATCGGTAAAGAAAAGTTTATACCGGCTGTTGATTAATATTGTATCCCAATTATGTATTTTAAAGCCTTCAATCTCACCAACTCCATTTGGTCCATCAATCTCAAATTCAATAACCTTATACAGGTCACGTTTAGCTAAATCATAAATTCGTACTGAATTGGTCAGTTGATTAAGAATACCAAGATAGGTTTCGCTTCCAGCCTCAAAGAATTGAATAACATGCGAAAAAGCTTTTGTTGTTGTGTCTATTGGAAGCATTACAGAATCAATAAGTTCCAAGTCTTTGATATTATCAAACTTTGTTTCAAAGACGTAAATCTTTTCTGAATCCTGTTGAGAGCAAGATAGGAAAAGTGTGACTGAAAAAATCCCTATTATTGAACCAATTTTCTTTACAAGCATGTGGTAAATATTAGAATGGTATTTATAAATAATAAAATTCTACCTCGGCAGCCTTCATCGCAGGTATAGCATTACTTGGAAAATCCAATAAATCAAGTTTAGGGCCCATCTAAAAAATAATTTTTAAGCAATTCTCAAATATTTGGCTTAATAAATTAAGAAACTTTTGCCGTTTATAACTGAAGGTTATCCTAGATAAGAAACCCAACAATGCAAAACAAGCAAGCATAGAAAATTAAGCTGACAAAAAGTATTTTTAAGATGGGCTCCTAAAAATAAATCTATAGACATCCAACCGCAGTAACGCAATCTACACCATGGGCTGTGCAATAGACTACATCTGGACTTGCATAATAGCAAACTCTACTCTTATTTCCACCTCCACTATAAGCTTGTGCTTCAAAAGGGGTAACAAACATTAGTGTTCCGCCTGAAATAGCTGCCGCTAAAATGGCCGCCTTTGCAATTTTTTTTACGTTCGTTTTCATGATTTTTTTGTTTAAACTCTAACTTGCTTTAAATCTGACTAAGGCTATCAGTTACCAACAACCTTTACAATCACCCACACTTGCACACTCGGAACCAGTATTGGCACATGATACACTTGTATCTCCATTTGAGTAATAGGTCAAATAGCACGATTTTGTTTTAGTTCCACCACTATAAGCCTGCGCTTCAAATGGTTGAGCAAACATGAGTACTCCACCTGCAATTGTAGCTGCTAAAATTGCAGCTCTTGCCATTTTTTTTCTGTTTTCCATAAAATTTTTATTTTAGTTTCTGCTTAAAGCATTAAGTAAAAAT
>JBBSBG010000327.1:0-3945 GCA_038251495.1 Cytophagales bacterium | reverse complement strand
CCCACCAATACGGGTCTTCCTTCTTGTGTAAGCTTTACAATCTCCTCAACAACAGCATTAAATTTTTCGCGTACGGTTTTGTAAACAAGATCATCCCTGTCTTTTCGTGTCATCGGCCTGTTGGTAGGAATCGTAACCACATCCAACTTATAGATGTCCCACAATTCACCCGCTTCGGTGATAGCAGTACCCGTCATACCTGCAAGCTTATGATACATGCGAAAATAATTTTGAAGGGTGATGGTGGCGTACGTTTGGGTAGCATCTTCGACCTTCACATTCTCCTTCGCTTCAATCGCCTGATGCAAACCATCAGAGTATCTTCTTCCGTCCAGCACACGACCCGTTTGCTCATCTACAATTTTTACTTTTCCATCTACAATGATGTATTCAGTATCTTTTTCGAAAAGTGTATACGCTTTGAGTAATTGACTTACGCTGTGTATGCGTTGCGATTTTGTAGTATACTCACGAATAAGATCTTCTTTTTTCTTAAGGCGAGTTTCTGAATCGATGCTAGTATCTTTTTCAATCTTGTTGAGTTCAATACCAATCTCAGGCATGATGAAGAACTTAGGATCTTCACCTTCACCGGTGATCAAGTCAATTCCCTTATCCGTTAAATCAACGCTGTTGTCTTTCTCATCGATTACAAAAAACAAAGGCTGGTCGGCCTCGGGCATCATTTTCTTATTGTCTTGCAAATAGAAGTTCTCAGTCTTTTGAAGAACGTTCTTCATGCCTGTTTCGCTGAGTAATTTAATCAGCGGCTTATACTTAGGCATGGCTCGGTGGGCCCGGAATAGTGCAGTGCCACCATCTTTGTCCATGCCCTCCGCCAGTTGCTTTTTGGCATCGTTTAAATATTGATTGATTAATTTTTTTTGAGCTTCAACAAGTTTTGAAATGCGCGGCTTTAGATCGTAAAATTCATGCTCATCACCACGCGGTACTGGCCCTGAGATAATAAGCGGAGTTCGCGCTTCATCAATCAACACACTATCCACCTCATCAACCATGGCATAATGATGGCCGCGTTGTACTAACTCTTCAGGCTCGCGTGACATGTTATCACGCAAATAATCGAAACCAAATTCATTATTAGTGCCATACGTTATGTCGGCCCGATAAGCATTTCTTCTTTCAGTAGAATTAGGTTCATGTTTATCAATGCAATCAATAGTGAGACCGTGAAACTGAAATAGCGGAGCCATCCATTCACTATCGCGTTTGGCGAGGTAATCGTTAACTGTAACAATATGAACGCCACGTCTTGCGAGCGCGTTGAGGAATGCAGGAAATGTTGCCACCAAAGTTTTTCCTTCACCCGTTGCCATTTCGGCAACTTTACCTTCATGCAGCGCAATTCCACCGATGATTTGTACATCGTAATGCACCATGTCCCAAGTGATCAGGTTTCCGGCTGCTGACCACTGACGATTCCACTGTGCCTTATCGCCAACTATTTTAACATTAGGATATTTTGCTGCGAAAATTCGATCTTGTTCAGAAGCTGTAACTTCTATGTACTCATTTTCTTTAAATCGTCTTGCGGTTTCGCGCACTACGGCAAAAGTCTTTGGCAAAACTTCTATTAAAACTTTTTCAAGGTCTTTGTTTCGCTCGAGCTCAAGTTTATCGATTTCTGCAAAGAGAGCTTCTTTTTCAGTGATATCCAGTTCTTCGTGCTCGGCCAATCGCTGACGGATACCTGCAATTTGATCATCGATGGGTTTCAATTTTTCATTGATGACGTTCTGGATTTCGGAAGTCTTTGCTCTCAGTTCATCATTTGAAATAGAAAGGAGTGATTCGCCTTCGAGTTTAGTAGTCTCAACCAGAGGCATCATTCCTTTTATGTCCTTCTGGGATTTGTCACCAAAAATTTTTGCAAGCAGTTTTAACATGGGTAGTCGTTTGTCATTTGAGGCTTTCTAAGTCGAAATCGATGATAAAGTCTAATCGATCTAGGCTAAGAATTTGCCAACTAAATGGGGCGTAAATTTAAGGATTTCGGGGTGCAATTATAATTCCAAGTTGCCCGCGAACACCATTTTGGCAGACAGAACTTGAAAATGCGGCAATGTGTCGCAAAAAAACTATTAGTTTTTAGAATTACGGCCTACTTGGATTTGATCAGCCATGGATTTAAAAATTTTAACCCTACCACATTTTTGAAATCGGCAGAATTTCGGGTGAGCAGTGTAAAATCAAAAACCAATGCTGTGGCTGCAATAATTGCATCAGGTATTTTTATTCTAGTTTGCTTTCGGATTTAAATAGTAGCATCAACTATTTCTTTTGTTAATTCAAAAATGGTTGAATTTTCAAGAAAGTCAAATACGAGATGATTTGAGTCCTGATCGTAATTAAATCCTAAAACTTCAATTTTTATGATGACAGAAAGATTTGGTGTTTCATTTACTACACGATGCATAAAAAGCCTTCCTGACTCCGGGAGTTTTCCGTTCAAATAATCAATAACAACATTACTGTCGATTAAATATCCCGTTCCCATTCATCTCGGCCTTTTTTTACATGCTTTTGAAGCGCCTTGGCAGTCTTGTCAGAAAGTTTTCCATAAAAACGGTCGGAAAGTTTTCCCTGAAATTGATCCGATAATTTTTCCGGTTTAGGTGTTTCATTCTCCGTAACCTTTATCCGGTTTAATTCTTCTAATTGTTTCAAAAGTTTTAATGCTTTTGATTCAAAAGCTGTACGGTAACAGTTTCCATAACTTAAAGATTGTACCCGAAGATAGCGTTGTGACCTTGAAAAGTAAATTAAATTTCGATAAAACCTTCAAAGACCAATACTGCAGAGCCAATGAGAAAGATTTGACTAAATCCACTTACAGGGTCAGATTTAAACTCAACGGATAGCGTTCCGCCAATTACATTCACCTGAACAGGGGATTTGTAGCCATGATAGGAGGAAGCTAAAGCTGCGGCTGTAACACCGGTGCCGCACGAAAAAGTTTCATCTTCCACACCTCGTTCATAAGTGCGAACTGAAATTGTATTATTTGGCTCCAGCTCAATGAAGTTTACATTGGCACCTTGGGGATCATACTCTTTACTGTATCGAATCTTTTTTCCTTCCTCAAAAACGGCATAGTCTTTTACATTCTTAACAAACCTGAGGTGATGAGGCGAGCCGGTATTAATAAAAAAATCTGATCCTATTTTCTTTACCTCGACAACGGGATTCATTTTTAGTCTTACAATTCCTGTCGGAAGTAATTCGGCTTCATGAACACCATCATACGCATTGAATTTTGTCTTGTCATTTAATAACCCAAGACTCGCTGCCATCACAACGCCTGCGCGACTTCCGTTTCCGCACAAGCTTTGCGATCCATCGCTGTTATAGTAATTAAGATTAAAATCGAATGTGGGATCTTTCTCTATTAGGATAAGACCATCAGCGCCCACGCCAAACCTGCGATCACAAATTTTTTGAATTTGTTCAGCACTAAATGAAAAAGTGCCTGCTCGGTTATCGATCAGAACAAAATCATTACCGGTTGCCTGATATTTATTGAAATGGATTTTCACTTGGTTAATGGACTCTGGATACTAGATTCTTAATGCTGTGTGCTTGTCTTTACTCAAGACTATTTACTCAATACTCCAGACTCAATACTGTTACTTAACTTCTTCGTAATCGATATACTCACCACCTTTTATTGAGCCATCTTTATTTTTCTTAGGGGCAGAGTCTACATTAGCGTTTCCCTGAGGTGGTCTTGGTTGTTGACGGGGTTGTTGCGATGCAGCTCCGGCTCGAAAGAAGAGTCCGCCTACTTTGTATAAAACGTATCCCACTAAGGATATAATAAGGAGAAATCTGAACATACTATTTTAAATCTTTTGCTTGTACTCTGATAATCTTTCCGTTTTTTGAATAGACCAACTCGCCACCTTCTTTTATTGTCTTTTCTTT
>JBBSBG010000326.1:0-3946 GCA_038251495.1 Cytophagales bacterium | reverse complement strand
GCAATTGCTGAAAAGCTTATCAAGAAGAATTTGTCTGATGATAAGGCGCAAAAGGAATTGGCAAACACGTTCATTAAAGATTTAAAACTTAACTAATCCATGGCAGACGCACGGGTAGCATCCAGATACGTTAAGTCATTGCTAGGGTTAGCCGTGGAGCGTGGCGTATTGGAGGAAGTGAACGAAGACATGCGAATGTTTGCCAGAGTTTGTGCCAGCAACCGCGATTTCGTAAACATGCTCCGTAGCCCCATCATCCGGCACGAAAAAAAGAAAGCTGTTTTAGAAAAATTATTTAAGGCGCGAGTAAACTCGCTAACCTTTGACATTATAGACATACTTACTCGCAAGAATCGCGAGCCTTTGCTACCTGCAATTGCAAAAGAATTTAATGTAGAATACAATGTTTACAAAGGAATTGGTAAAGCAACAGTAACCACTACAATACCTATGGACGCTGAGCTGCGTGCAGAAATTGAAGCGGTGGTAAAGCAATTGAGCAACAAATCAAAAATTGAATTGGTAGAAAATGTAGATGCGAGCTTGATTGGTGGTTTTATTTTGAATGTGGAAGATCGTCAGATTGATGCTTCCATCAAATCTAAATTGAAGCACTTGAAGTTGCAGTTTTCGCACAATCCGTTTATAAAAGAATTTTAATCCGAAAGGAACAACGATTAACGAATAAGTTATGGCAGAAATAAAACCTGAAGAAGTTTCAGCAATATTAAGAGAGCAATTATCACAATCTCGCACCGATGCACAATTGGAAGAGATTGGAACCGTGTTAACCATAGGTGATGGTGTTGCTCGTATCTATGGCCTTACCAAGGCGCAGGCTGGTGAACTAATTGAATTTGAAACCGGATTAAAAGCATTGGTGCTTAACCTTGAAGAGGACAATGTAGGAGCCGTGTTGTTGGGTGATGGAAAAGGAATAAAAGAAGGTGCTACCGTAAAACGTACAGGTGAAATTGCGGCAGTAAATGTTGGCGAAGGGTTGTTGGGTCGTGTGGTTGATACCTTGGCTCAGCCGATTGACGGCAAAGGGCCGATTGAAGGTCAACTTTATGAAATGCCGTTAGAGCGCAAAGCACCTGGCGTAATTTTTCGTCAGCCTGTAAACGAACCGCTTCAAACTGGTATTAAAGCAATTGATGCCATGATTCCAATCGGTCGTGGTCAGCGCGAGTTGATTATTGGCGATCGTCAAACTGGTAAAACAGCCGTTGCGATTGATGCCATCATTAACCAAAAAGAATTCTACGAAAAAGGCGAGCCAGTTTATTGTATTTATGTTGCTATCGGACAAAAAGCTTCTACCGTTGCCGGTGTTGCTGCAACGTTGGAAAAAGCTGGGGCATTAAAATATACAGTGATTGTTTGCGCATCGGCTGCAGATCCTGCACCAATGCAATTCTTTGCGCCATTTACCGGAGCTGCTATTGGCGAATTCTTCAGAGATACCGGACGTCCGGCTTTGGTTATTTATGATGATCTTTCGAAGCAAGCTGTTGCTTATCGCGAAGTGTCATTGCTTTTAAGAAGACCTCCAGGCCGCGAGGCCTATCCTGGCGATGTATTCTATTTGCACTCACGCTTACTTGAAAGAGCTGCAAAAATTATCAACAATGATGAGATTGCAAGTAATATGAACGACTTGCCACCGTCATTGAAAGGAATCGTAAAAGGGGGTGGGTCGTTAACCGCACTTCCTATTATTGAGACACAAGCGAATGACGTTTCGGCCTATATTCCTACCAACGTTATTTCTATTACTGACGGACAGATATTCCTTGAGACGAACTTGTTCAACTCAGGTATTCGTCCTGCTATTAACGTAGGTATTTCGGTATCGCGTGTGGGTGGCAATGCTCAGATCAAACCCATGAAGAAAGTTGCTGGTACGTTAAAACTTGACCAGGCCCAGTTCCGTGAATTGGAAGCGTTCTCAAAGTTTGGATCTGATCTTGACGCGGTAACTAAATTAACCATAGAGCGCGGTCGCAGAAATACAGAAGTATTGAAGCAAGCACAGTATGCACCCGTGCCCGTTGAAGAACAAGTTGCTATTATCTTAGCATCAACAAAAGGATATATCGATCGTGTACCTGTTGAGAAGGTAAAAGACTTTGAGAAAGAGTATTTAGAATTACTTCGCGCACAGTATCGCCAAGTGTTGGACAACTTCCGCGCAGGAAAGTTTGAAGATGCCGATGTGGATTTGTTGAAGAAAGTAGCCTTGGAGTTAGCATCGAAATATTAATTTAAAATTCAAGGTTCAAAATTCAGACAGCACGCTTAAATGTTGAATTTGAAATTTTGAATAAAAGTATATGGCAAGTTTAAAAGAAGTTAAGAGTCGTATTACCTCAGTAATCTCAACACAACAGATTACAAAGGCCATGAAAATGGTTGCGGCAGCAAAGTTGAGACGTTCGCAGGAACGCATCACCCAAATGCGCCCGTATGCTCAAAAACTTACGCTGCTATTCCAAAATCTTTCTTCGGCTGATCAAGATGAACAAGCTTGGTACAGTGAACAACGGATTGAAGAGAAAATACTTTTAGTAGTTATCACTTCTGACCGCGGGCTTTGTGGCGCGTTCAACAGCTCAATCATGAAGGCTACGAATAAATTAATTACGGAAAAATATACTTCGCAAGCAGCTAAAGGTAACGTGACTATTTTGCCTATAGGAAAAAAAGGTGCGGAGTATTTTGGTAAGAGGAGCATGAAGATGAATTCTGACTATGCGACCGTTTTTCATAATCTTTCTTTTGTCGCAATAACTGAAGCGGGTGATTTTTTAATGAATTCATTTAGGGCTGGTTCATATGATAAGATTGAAATCGTGTATAACGAATTTAAAAACGTAGCAACACAAATCCTTCGCGTTGAGCAATTCTTGCCAGTGCTTCCGCAAGTGCAAGAGCGGAAATCACCGAGCGTTGATTATATTTATATGCCAAGTCAGGCGGAAATTGTGGTTGGACTTGTGCCTAAGGCATTAAAGATTCAACTTTACAAAGCCGTGCTTGATTCAAATGCAGCAGAGAACGGAGCTCGCATGACAGCCATGGATAAAGCAACAGAGAATGCAGGTGATCTGTTAAAAGAATTAAAGTTGACTTACAACCGTACTCGTCAGGCGGCCATTACAAAAGAGATCTTAGAAATTGTGGCTGGTGCCGAAGCACTGAAAACAGCTTGATCAATTTTTAGAAATAACAAGAAGCTCCCTTTCAGACAGGGAGTTTTTTATTTTATGGATATACTAATCCGATTCTATAGAACATGTAATCTATTAAACCTAGATGTGGCTGCGGGCGCTGTGATAAGCGCGCTTTTTTTTTCAAAACAATTTCTCGTTTCACCACATGCTCCAGATGTTATTGTGTTGGGTCTTACGGTTTGGGTTATTTATACCGTTGATCGCTTGCTTGATATAAGAAATCTTACTGGTACTGCTGCGAGTGAGCGACACAAATTTCATCAACATAACCAGCGCCTTTTGTGGACGTTGTTATTGTGTATAGGATTGATAGTTATTTTTTTGATTTTCTATTTGAGTGTAGCCGTTTTATGTAATGGTATTTATCTTTCAGGTGCCGTGCTGCTTTACATACTCCTTCAAAAATATCTGAAAGCAAAAGAAATTGTTGTAGCAATGCTATACACTGCCGGAGTGTTGCTTCCTACTTGGTCAATGATATTGGTAGTCATTCCTTTAGAAGGGTACTTACTTATTGCGCAGCTTTTTATTGTGGCGTTAAGTAATCTGTTGCTTTTTTCCTGGTTTGAATATGAAACCGATCAACAAGATGGCCACTCGTCAATAGCCATTCGTTGGGGCAAAAAAACAACTGCAAATTTTTTACTGCTGTTGAGTGCCGTTAATCTTTTCATTACGCTATACCTGGCAACTCAAAACTCTTATTTTAT
>JBBSBG010000325.1:0-3986 GCA_038251495.1 Cytophagales bacterium | reverse complement strand
CTCATCGAATGAACGTGGAGCTTTTCGTAGATTTTCTTGATATGAGAATGAACTGTTTCGGTGCTTATTTCTGCGGCTGCCGCAATCAGCTTATAGCTCATCCCTTGCACCAGGTATCGAAGAATTTCCTGTTCGCGATTGCTTAGCTTGAAATCTTTTACTTCATATGCGGGTGATTGGTCTTTCACCAATGATAATATCTTTTTTGCAATTACTGGTGTAAATGCGGCTCCTCCATCCACTACTTGCTGAATTGCATCCAGCAGTTTTTCAGGGCCGGCACTTTTAAGAATATAACCGGAGGCACCCGCACGCACAGAGGCAAAAATTTTGTCTTCATCCTCAAAAACAGTTTGAATTAGTACTGGTATATTCGGAAATTGTGTGGCCATCATTTTTACCGCTTCAATACCAGAGACTCTTGGCATGGATATATCCATTAGCACCAGATTAGGTTTGTACACATCTAACTGACTCAGCAGTTTATCGCAGTTTGAAAAAGCACCTACTACCTCAAATGCCGAGTTAGAATTAATGGAGTCAATAATTCCCTTTCGATAAATTTCATTATCCTCATAAATAATAATCCTTACTTTATCGACCTGATCCATACTTACCAAAAAAAACAAATGTGATTCTTAACGTTGTGACTAACAATCCCCAAAATTGGTGAGCATCTTTATATTATACGCTGCATTTAAATGAAACGATTGTACCCGCCCCTAACTTAGATGTTATGATCAATTGGCCGTCAATTTCTTTGCTTCGTTCACTGATATTCTTCAAACCATTTCCTCCGGTCTCCAACGTTTTATTAAACCCGGCTCCATTATCAGCAATAACCATTTCAACAGCATGAGTAGATGACATTAAACAAACTTTAATTTCTGTACACTTCGAATGTTTGACAGCATTATTAACTGCTTCTTTAAAGATCAGGTAAAAATTCTTTCGTACGTCAACGCTAAGCCGGGCATTTTTAAAATCTGTTCCTTCATCATAAATCAACTCAATCTCTCTGGCCTGGCATATTTCCAATGCAAATTGATTCATTCTTTTGCCCAGACTCATTGAATCATCCTTTTCCGGGTTAATGGCCCATACAATATCATTAAGCGTTCGTATGGCAGCTGAGGAAGTAGTATTAATTGTTTCCAAAAGTTTTTTTACACCCGCTTCCGACCCATTCAATCGTCTTTGAATAGAGTCAATATTATAGGAAACACTGCTTAACGTAGAGCCGATTTCATCGTGTAAATCTTGCGCAATTTTTAATCGCATCCGTTCAATCCTAAGTGCCTGGCGAAGGCTTAGTCTATGAATCCAATACACCAATACTATTAATACTAAGGCTAACATTAAAATGAAATACCACTCAGCCCAAAAGGGTTTGGTAATAGTAAAGCGAAATGTGGCAGGTTCGCTCCATACAGAGCTACCGGTTCGGGTCTTTACTAAAAACTCGTAGTCACCTGATGATAATTTACCATAGGAAACAACATTGTTTGATGATGGCGTACTCCAAAGTTCGGTTGCTCCCACCAACTTATATGAGAACAAAAGATTCCGATCTATCAATGAAATTCCTTCAAAGTAGAATGTCAAAAAATTCTGATCGTGATTAAGCGTAATTGGTGATGTCTGCAAACCGCCAAGGGAATTGTAGACATTGACTTTTGAATCAAGTAAAACCTTTTCAAACTTTGTTGTGGGTGGGCTAATACTAAAGTCTATTTTCTTTACAAAAAAAGTGAATGCCTGATCAACCGATGTTAATCGAATATTTCCATCATCATCGGTAAGTAATTTTGCAAACGTCCAATTTTGGACTGGCAAATTCAATACCTTATCCATTTGATAAATTAAAGGGAAGCCCTTTGTTTCAATAGCCTTCCAATCAACTACCGCTAATCCCGCATTGGTAGCTATCCAAATCCGATTTTCTTCATCGAAAGTAAATGATTCAATAGCATTGCTGGGCATTCCATTCGTCATGTTGATCTCTACCTGCTTGATAAGTTGTTTTTTTTCAATTGTGCATTTTAAAAGTCCGCCATCCAAATACAATAGCCATAGATTGCCCTGACTATCTTTTTGAAAATCCTTGACTCGTGATGCGTCTATATCTGGAGATGCTATCACGTCAACTCGATTTTGTTGGTCAATCATCCATAATTTATTCTCTAACGTTTTGACTAGAATATTTCCATCGGCTAGCGCAACCACGAGAGTGGGCGATAAAATAATTTTGCCGTTAGCTGACTGAAAAACAGAAGCAGCATTTGCATCTGCCAATAGTAATTGATTATTCGGAATCCAAACTTTATTTCTTTTGGAATCAAATTCCAGTCGTACATTAGAAAACCCATCCTCATTCCTAGTTACTAATTCCTCCATACTTCCTTTCACAACTCTGCCAAAAACCCCATTCCGTGACATGTACCAAAGATTATTGTCATTATCATAGCACCAGGAATCAATCAAAGTACCTTTTAAATTATTTTGGTTTTGATTTTTACTCCTTATTGCCACAGTAGATACCGAATTTTCTGTCCAGCTTAGTAATCCTGATTTCCCCTCAAAAAATAATTTTCCATTTCGATCTTTTAAAACTTTAAAGACATTTTCAATCAAAGGATAATCAGTTTGCTCATAAATTTGATAGTTAATGCTATTGATCTGAAGGAGTGAATTTAAAGTGCCAGCCCATACGGTGCCATCAGTGGCTTCAAAAAAACTGCTTATCATTTTAACAGGTTCATTCACTTCTATTTTTTTTCTAAAGCTTTCTGCGCTTGTGGAGTCAGCGATTAATATTCCATCTACATTGGTGCTTACCCATAAACGACCATGACGATCATAAAGGCAGGCATAAATGAATTTTCCATCCAACTGCTTGGTAAATATTTTCACCACTCCCTTGTTATTGACTTTAAATAAACCATGCCCCGTCCTGATAATCATCTCTTTTTCAGAGGCAGAAATAATATCAATATATCGGTTATTTGAAATTGTTGGAAAAAGCAGTTTAACTTCCTTATTACTGTTCATCGAAAACACGTCACTTTGCTCCTGACCGTGAGTAACCAAAATATCTTTGTCATCCAATTCAACAACCTCTCTAAATATTTTCTCTTCCAGGGTTGGAATCTTGATTTTTTTTAGCTCATGCTCATTGTCTAATAAATAAATTCCTTTGTCCGTTAAAGCCCATAGCTGGCCGGTTCTCATTTTCTGTACTTGAAACACAAAGGTTATGACTGCCGAATCTTCAACAGCAACCTGTTTTATTGTGTCGCCTCTTAAAAAAAAGATTCCATTACGCGAACCAATCCATATCCGGGCACTATCTCTTTCTTCGTAGATCTGATCAATCACCAGGCTCGTTAATCCATTCTTAAATCCATAATTTTTAAATGAACCACCATCAAATCGGCTAAGTCCTAAAAATGTACCGATCCACAAATTCCCTTCATGATCCTGATTAGCATGAAGCACATAGCCGTGGGGCAGCCCGTCTTTGGCTGTGTATACTTTTGGTAAAAACTTTTGCTGAGCTTGTAATAGCGTAGGCAATACTAAAATGCTCATGAGAAAAAACTTCACAATCGATTTTTTAATAAAATTAATACCCGAATTTTTAAACATGGCTAATCTTCTTGTCCTCAAAATATTACTTTATCAAAAGGTAAGAATTCGCGATTGCTGGACACTAACTATATGAAAATATAAAAAGAGAATTTTGAAGAAAAGAAATCAACCTATCCCAAATACTCATCCCAATCCGTTCGGGGATTGTTACCATCACGAAGAAAAAGAGAATAGGATGGCTTATACGGTTTACGAGGCAAAATCATCTGCGCTTCTTCAGGGGTAAAGTCACCTTTTTTTGCATTGCACCGTTTGCATGCCGTTACAAGATTAGTCCAGGTGTGAGCGCCTCCGCGAGAGCTCGGCATTACGTGATCTAATGTTAAATCTCTTCG
>JBBSBG010000324.1:0-3991 GCA_038251495.1 Cytophagales bacterium | reverse complement strand
GTTTAGCTTAAACCTTAATGGTTTGTTCACTTAGATACCCCAACAATTTCATCATGCTTTCGCTAGTTTGTTCTTTTGCAAACAGTTCGGTCGTTATTTCACCGTCTTCATTACGATCAATAAGAACATGTTTTGGAGCTGGGATCAAACAGTGTTGAATGCCGCCATATCCGCCTAATGACTCCTGATAAGCGCCTGTATGGAAGAAGCCAATGTATAAAGGTTCTTCATCGGTAATCATGGGTAAAAAAACTTCACCCGTGTGTGATTCTGAGTTATAGTAGTCGTGACTATCACAGGTAAGTCCGCCAATGTTTACTTTATGATAAGGGTCATCCCACTTGTTTATTGAGAGGAGAATATATTTTTGATTTAGTCCCCACACATCGGGCAAGTGTGTAATGAAAGAACCGTCAATCATGTACCAAAGTTCTTTGTCGTTTTGTAATTTCTGATCAACCATTGAATATAGCACGGCACCACTTTCACCAACCGTATAGCTTCCAAATTCAGTAAAGATATTTGGTACAGGCACGTTGTTCTTTTCGCAAATCCATTTAATGTTTTCTACGATCTGCTCAATCATGTATTTGTAATCAAACTGGAATGTGAGCGATGTTTTGATGGGAAAACCACCACCAATATCAATGGAGTCTAACGTATCGCAAATCTTTTTCATTTCGCAATACTTGAAAATGAATCGACTTAATTCACTCCAGTAGTAGGCAGTGTCTTTAATGCCCGTGTTAATAAAGAAGTGTAGCATCTTCAACGAGGCTTTGCTACTGGGTTCAATTTTTTCCTTATAAAGAGGAACGATATCGCTATAGCGGATACCCAGACGGGAAGTATAAAATTCGAACTTAGGTTCCTCATCTGCGGCAACGCGAATCCCAACTTGATAGGGTTGGTTAACGTTGCTTTCGTAAGTGTCTATTTCGCTTAGGTTATCAAGAATCGGAATGCAGTTGAACCCATCGTTCAGTAGATCGGTGATGTATTCTTTATACTTCGGCATTTTAAAGCCATTGCAAAGAATGAATGTTTCTTTCGAAATTTTTCCACGCTCATACATCGATCGTACAATCGGAATATCAAATGCCGAAGAAGTTTCAATGTGAATATCATTTTTCAACGCTTCTTCCAATATAAAATCATAATGCGATGATTTTGTGCAATAGCAATAGGTATATGTTCCGTTGTACTTAAAGCGCTCAATAGCATTGTTGAACGTTGCCTGTGCAAAACGAATGTTTTCGCTTATTCGTGGTAGATAGGTTATTTTAAGCGGTGTTCCATATTGCTTAATGATATCCATCAAAGGAACATCGTTAAACAACAACTCGTGTTCGCGTACCTTGAATTCTTTCTGTGGAAATTCGAAGGTTTGCTCAATCAGTTCACGATAGCTCTTCATCTCTAGTTATTCGTTGTTTCGTTAAGTGGTTGGTGGCTTTATGATCTGAAAAGTAACAACGATCAACGAATAACCATCAACCTAAAATTGAGGTGCAATATTGGGATAAATTTGCCATCTTTGCAATACAATTGCAACCCCATGATTAATCGCATTTCAAGCATGATAAAAGTTCCCGTTCGCTCGGGGCTTCACGCACTGCCCGACTACTGAAGTGGCATGAAATGAGGTCCTATGACCGTTTTTTAAGATTGATCCAATTTTCCTAAAGTTTAAAGTGAAGTTCCTGTGAGAGAAATAAAAATTATTGAGGTGAAATCCGAAATCGGTGCCGGTACTCGCGGTGCGAGTTTGGGTATAGAGGCAATGAAGATTGCCAGCCTTGATTTGAAATCTGACTTATTCAGAAGATTCGATTCAATTGAAGTTGAAAATGTGAATGAACTCCTTTTTGACGGAGCTGAACATGCGTATGCCAAGTTTATTGATGGCGTGTTAATTATGGAAGAGCGCGTGTGTTTAGAAGTTTATGAGCAGATTTTTGATGATTTCTTTCCATTGATTATGGCCGGTGATCATTCAACAGCTTATGGAACCATTGCAGGATTAAAGAAGGCATATCCAAAAAAGAGACTGGGCGTAGTTTGGATTGATGCACATGCTGATCTGCATACACCTTTTACAACACCATCAGGCAATATGCATGGTATGCCAATGGCCATGGCTTGTGGGTTCGATAATTTTGAATGTAAGGTAAATGATCCTCGTGGCGAAACACTCGACTATTGGGAGCAAATAAAAAATGTTGGAATTCCCGGCCCAAAGATAAATACGGAAGACATTGTTTATATAGCGGTGCGCGATTTGGAAAAACCTGAAAACTATTTGTTGAATAAGTACAACGTCAATTTTATAGAAGTTGAAGATGTGAAAAAATCTGGTGCCGAAGCGGTTGCAAAAAGCGCCTTGAAGATGCTTGATCATTGCGATCTGATTTATGTTTCATTTGATGTGGATAGCATTGATAGTCGCTTCTCAACTGGAACGGGTACGCCTGTACCCAATGGTATTACTGTTGAAGAGGCCAAAGTATTGAATGCAGAGCTTTGTAAAGACGCCAAAGTCTGTGCCTGGGAAATTGTGGAGATAAACCCAACACTAGATACTGAGAACCGAATGGCCGAAAGTGCGTTTGAAATTATGGAAGCTTCGGCAAAATCTATTATGGGCAGACCGGTGATGGCGGAGTGATTTTGCGGTTATATAAACCTGCATGCGGGTTTTAGGTTGGCTAGATAGACTTTACCCATTACATATCAACAAGCTCAATGTGAGAAGTTTTTTCACTCTTAATTTTTTTGAGATCCTTCCGCCAGTTTTGTCAGCGCCTTTATCGTACTCATTAAATTACTTCTAATTACCGGATCAGTAAACATGCGCGGAATGCTGCTGGGCATGGAAAGAATACGATAGGTTACTTTTACTTTTTGTGGCGAAACTTGTTCCAGGCGCCAACTTCCTGCCAACTCCATGCGGGTTACGCCTTTCTTTTCTGGCGAAAGTTTTGGGTTAAGGACTGACTCAAACTGGATAAAAATTTCTTTGCCGGGATTTACTTCTTCAAGATCATACCGAAGAAAATGATCTTGATCACTGACTGGCCAGGGTATATCATGATACGAATACTCGAGCCAATGTGAAGTGTCTGATTGTTGATATACTTTAAATTCGCTTACATGCGACTGCCAGATTTTTATTTTAGTCTCATCTTTCAGTAGGGCCAGAATTTCGTGCATGGATGCGTTGATTAAAAATTCACCTTTTACTTCCCGTGCTTTAACTGCAGGCACCTTACCAGGAAAAGTGATCCAGCGCTCATAAACAAAAATAGGAGAGTCTTCTCGCACCAACTCGAATTTCTCAACTTCTAAATCTTGCGCCAATGCGGGAATAACAGAGATCCAAAGAATGATAAGATGATGAATTGGAAAGTCATATTTTCTAAACCATTTTTTCTGTGCCAAAATCATCATCAAAGATAGTTTACTTTGTAGTTAAGACAATTATCAATCGGTGAACCCCTATTGTTTTCGAGTTTTTGAGCATTGAATATCGATTTTTGGAGATGATGTTTTATTGGTAATCATTCAACGCAAAACCCTGTAAATTTATTCTTGCCCCAGGTGCAGTTTATTGCGGTCAGGTATTTCTACCTGACGGACACAGAAATGGAACTGCTAGGTGGGAAGGCCTGAAAGCAATGAAGACTTGACTTCTGGCGCATCGTCCCCGAGGTGGGAGGCGATGCTTGACATAAAGATGCTTAAAACTGGATTTAGTCAATCGATAAAAAAACCATCGTTTTTATTATTTTTGCGCAACTAATTTATAAAACACTTCCATTTCAAGTGTTGTCTCCCGTCTCGGGGACGATACGAATTGTTGAACTTGACAGTTGAGATCAATTGTAGCGGAGAGTATGTTTGCCCGGGAAACCCAACCGAAGTACGCCTCGATTAAACTTGACTTCTGTCGCATCGTCCCCGAAGCGAGAGACGATGCTTAACATAAAAT
>JBBSBG010000323.1:0-3991 GCA_038251495.1 Cytophagales bacterium | reverse complement strand
CACAAGCACAAATCCGCATCGTATAAGAATAACCGGCCGCACGAAGCATTTCATCAATGCCTTTGGCGAAGAAGTTATTATTGAAAATGCTGAGACGGCCATTACCAAAGCCTGTGAACAAACCGGAGCGGTAATCGATAACTATACCGCAGCACCAATCTATCTTGAAAAATCAAAGCAAGGTGGGCACGAGTGGATCATCGAATTCAAAACAATCCCCAGAGACTTAAGTGAGTTCAAGCATGTGCTTGATAAAACGTTACGCGAAATTAATTCCGATTACGATGCTAAGCGCGCGCACGACATAGCACTTGTCGCCCCGACTATCCATTCGGTAGCCGAAGGCACCTTCTATAATTGGATGAAAAAGCGTGGGAAGCTTGGCGGACAAAACAAAGTACCCCGCTTAAGTAATTCTCGCGAATTTGTTGACGATATTCTTGCGATGATTGCTTCCGCTTGATTAACTTTTCACCTCGCCCCGCCCACTCTCCAAAGGAGAGAGGTGTATAAATTAAAATTAAACTAATCTTTTATGACCAGAAGAATTCAAATTCTTTTCTTGTTAACCTTCTTGAGCGCGTTTGCATTTGCACAGAACAAGCCAATTGTTGCCAGCGACTTAATGAAAATTGCAACCGCCAACCAAATACAAATCTCACCCGATGGTTCAAAAGCTGCGATGGTTGTTGCCCGCAAGGCAGTAAAAAACGAAAACGATTATTATTACACACGTCATCTATACTTACTTGATCTACTTTCAAAGAATGAACCAACCCAATTAACATTTGGCGATAAAAATGATGGCCAGCCACAATGGAGCCGCGATGGAAAACAGATTCTTTTTGTTCGTACTGATGGGGAGCGGTCTCAACTTTGGTTATTACCATTAACTGGAGGTGAAGCCCACGTTATCACGCAAAGTGAAAATGGAGTAAGCAATCCACGTTGGTCGCCCGATGGAAAACAGATTTTATACTCAGCAAGCATTCCTTTCTCTAAGATTGAAGGCAAAACTCCCTGGAGTTATGAAAGACCCGGTAGAACACAAGGTGATGAACCAAATTTTAAAGCATTAAAATCGGACGAAAGGAAGATGATTACAACCAGTCCTGATGGAAGTTTAGATGAAGTGCGCGCCTGGTTAGCTAAGAATACTTTTGAAAATAATCCCCGCGTGTTAACACGACAAGATTTGCAAGGCGAAATGAATCTGCACCCCGAAGAAAGCTTTTCGCATTTATTCTTGAATACTCTTAACTCGGATGATAAGGATATTCAACTCACGCAAGGCTTTCAGGATTTTCAAGGTGCCGAGTGGGCACCAAATGGAAAGAGTATCATTTGTCACTCTCGGATTTATAAAATTCATCCCGACCGCGAGCGCGGTAATGATCTCTGGACAATTGATGTTGCTTCCAAAACGGCTAAAGAGTTTCTCTCCTGGCCAGGTCACACCATTTCAAATCCATCTTACTCACACGATGGTTCACAAATTTCTTTTTACGCAACAGCGACCGATAACACTCATGCCACACAAAACCAACTGGCTGTTGTAAGTTCATCTGGTGGCAAACCAACAATCTTAACTGCATCCCTTGATCGTGATATCGGAAGCACAATCTGGTCGGCTGATAGCAAACTGATTTATTTCACTTCACAAATAGAAGGTGATATTCCATTATTCAATGTTCCTGCAAAAGGAGGAACAATCACTAAAATTTTAGGAAACGATAATGGAGTCAATGACTTTGATGTTCGCGGAGATAAGGTCGTGTATGCAATCACCGAAATGAAAAATCCGTGGGAAGTACACTTGTTAAATCTAAAAGACAAATCGACACGACAGCTTACCGAATTAAATAGTGGCTGGTTAAAAGATAAGACTGTCATTGTTCCGAAAGAGTATTGGTTCACCCGATCAGATGGCACAAAAATTCAATATTGGGTAATGGAGCCTGTTGGAAAAAAGGCTGGCACAAAGTATCCGGTAATTTTAAATATTCATGGCGGTCCATCCGCTATGTGGGGGCCTGGATCTTTTTCAATGTGGCACGAATATCAACTTGAAAACAGTTGGGGCTATGGGCTTGTGTATTGCAACCCGCGCGGTAGCGGTGGCTATGGCGACAAATTCAAGAAAGGGAATTATAAAGATTGGGGTAACGGTCCTGCCGGAGATATTCTTGCTTCGCTTGATGATGCACTCAAACAACATGATTGGATAGATAAGGATCAACTCTTCGTTGAGGGTGGAAGTTATGCGGGTTACATGGTCGCCTGGATTATTGGTCATGATAATCGTTTTAAAGCAGCAAACGCGCAGCGCGGAGTTTATGATCTTACAACGTTTATGGGCGAAGGAAATGCGTGGCGATTAGTGCCCGATCATTTTGGCGGCTACCCGTGGGAACCAGCAACAAAAAAACTTTTAGATTCAGAATCACCGCTCAACTACGTGGATAAAATCAACACACCGTTTTTAATTATTCATGGCGATCAGGATTTAAGAACAGGAGTTATTCAATCAGAGATGTTATATAAAAGTTTGAAAATTTTAGATAAGCCCGTTGAATACATTCGCTATCCAAAAGAAGGCCATGAGTTAACTCGAAGTGGTAATCCCGGAAGGATGATGGATCACATGTTGCGTGTGATCGAGTTCTTTGAACGCTATGTAAAACATCCGGAGCCAGCACCGGCTACAGTGAAGTAACACCAATCAATTTTTTTCGACCATGTTTATAGATTGAAAACAAACCAACAAATACATGAACATAGAAGTTAACACCGACAGGCACATTGAAGGCAGTGAAAGACTTATTGAATACTGTAAGGCAACACTTGAGGCTGAGTTTGACCGTTTCAGTGAACACATTACCCGCATTGACGTGCATTTTAGTGACGAGAACGGAGCGAAGGGTGGCGATGATGACAAGCGCTGCCTTATTGAAACAAGACTAAAAGGATTAAAACCAATAACCACAAGCAACCACGCACCTACTATTGACGATGCCTTAAGTGGTGCTATAGATAAAATGGTTACCGTGCTGGATACTACGCTAGCCAAACAACGTAGCAGGTAAATGCTTTAACAGAACTTATGTTTTTTCTGGCGGAGTTTCGTTTCAGGCTCCGCCATTAAATGAAGTACATCCGAAAGTTGCCTTTTGCTAATTTAGGGAAGCGAAGAGTTCGCTTAAGAATTGGAGTTATGCACTAATTGGAGTAAAATAAAATTCAATGTTTTATTTCTCTAGCGAGTAGTTGTGCAACAGCTGCTAATTGTTGTCTATAGTAATCTCCTCAACTCACCATTTTTTATTTTCGATCAGTCAGGATGCCTATTCCTCATATTTGGCAGGAAACAATTTCAAATATTCCTTGTCATAGGGATATGTAATTTTATCATACCTTTTGCTTTTATGTCCACAATATTTATTAACCACACAACCACCACATTTATTTGGATTCAATTTGTCAGGTGCGAAATGCTGTTGTCTGTGAGAAATCAAATGTTGTACGTTTTGGTAAGCCGAATCAAATAATTGAATTGTCGCTTGATCCAATGTTATTTTTTTTACGCAAACTTTATGAATGTATGGCTCTTGTCCATATTTGTAATCATAGTACCAGTAGACCAAATAGCCATACTTCAGATCATATTCTTTAATTGATCTTAAGTAGGTAGCTACTTGTACTTGATGATTTAAATAAAATAAGGGTTTATAATTGTCCCATTGATTAATTTCATTGGTTCGATCCTCCTCATGACTTTCAGAAAAATAACCATTCCATTCAAACCAATTATCATCAGAGGTTGGTTTCGTTGGGTCCCTTTTGTATTGAAATTTTAACCCACTTTGCAGTTATCCAGACAGAAGTATCTGATTTTGAGGAGAATCGGTTTTTTTGAATTCCAATTTGTGTACTACAGATTTTCGTTTGGTAAAGGGCTGGTGTTTGGTTTTTAGGGCCGTGTAGATGTTTT
>JBBSBG010000322.1:0-4038 GCA_038251495.1 Cytophagales bacterium | reverse complement strand
GGCTCTTCAACCGATGGCTTAAACTTAAGGGCAGGCGCACCCATGCGCATTTTCATCTTGGCCATTTGCATCATCATGCCGATTTTATCGGGGCGCGGTAAAACAGGTGCATCTAATACTTCACCTTGTCCTAAAAAAGTTGACGTATGTCCCGACCCATCCTGAGCCATGGCGCGGACTTCAATTTTTTTACCAGAAGGAACGGTGACAATGAAATCATACGTCTCGGCAATAGCGATGAACGTCTTGTTATGTTTTACCGGAACAACATCCAGCCCATCTGCGGAGATCATTAAAGGATCATCTCCACCAAACGTTAGCCAGAATTGAGAGGAAGCTGAACCGTTGATAATTCTTAACCGAACTTTATCACCTGCGTTAAATTCTGGATAGTCTTGAGTTTGTTGTCCATTACTAAGGAAGGTAGGATAATATATATCTGCGATGTCCGCACTTTCCATCCGTTGCTTCCAAAAATTAAGTTGCTCATCAAACCCACCTCTGGCAATTACCCTATTTAAAGGTGTGGATGTTCCTTTCTTAATATTGTACCACTCATTCCCGCGCTTCAAATTTCGCAACACGTTCATTGGCTTTTGATTCGTCCAGTCTGACAGTATCAGTACCAACTCTTTGTCATACTTCAATTCAGGATTGTTATCTTTTGGTTCAATAATGAATGCTCCAAAGACTCCACTTTGTTCTTGAAGCATGGTGTGTGAGTGATACCAATAGGTTCCAGATTGTTTCAGCGGAAATTCATACTTCAACGTCTTGCCCGGTCTAATGGGTGGTGTGGTTAAATACGGAACACCATCAAAAAAATTAGGCAATAGGATACCATGCCAGTGGACAGAGGTTTCTACATCCATTTCGTTAGTCACATAGATCACCGCATAATCACCTTCAACAAATCGAAGAGTAGGTCCTGGGATGCTACCGTTAACAGTCATACCTATCACACTCTTACCAGCTTTATTTACAGCGGCTTGTTTAATAGAAAGGTGATACACTGTAGTATCTACCTGGGTGTATCCATTCCACCCAGAAAATAGTAGTAGCGTAAAAAGCAAAAGTTTTTTTACCAGCATGTTTACACAATTGATTATCAAAAACCATACTTAAAATAGTATTAGTACTCTTCGATGTTAAAACAAACACGCGTATACAATTTCACGTTCTCGTGTGGATTATTATCCACATGATTGTAGTAAGAGTGAGAGACCTGCACGGTGGGGATCCAATTATCATTCTGATGATTCCTTATTTGCAAACAAATCTTTTTCACACGATGTATTTATCCCAAAGTCCATACGTTTCTTTGATTTTTCCTTTTGAAAAGGAAAGGGCTATTATGATAAGGCCAGCAAGGCTAGTACTTATCGTGAGTATCATAGTGCTATCTTTTATAAACCAAGGCAACACTGCAAGTGCCAGGCCTAATAATACATTGAAATAGCGGAAACTTCTGAGCACTTCGGCCATAGCCACTACTGCAAAAACGATCACGAGTGCGCCTCCCAAGTGGTTCAAGTTTGCAGCAGATGTTTCTATTCCTATCTGGAAAACGAACGGAGAAATCATCAACCAAAGTCCAATGATTACAGAAATTGTTAATTGCCAAGGGGCAGTCATTCCCCATATTGATGATTTGAAAACCTTCCACGGGCTATCAACAAATGTTGCCAAGTCTGGGGAACGTTCATCGTTTTCAGTGGAAAGTGCATCACCACCTTTCCAAAACACTTTCCATAACGAATCCCCTTTTTGTTTTCGCTGCACCATGTGTTGCCACATGGCAATGACTTCATCAATTTGTAAGGGAATCATGGGAAGCATAATAATGGCAGAAAACAGGCAAAGGGCACACCATGCACCTACGGAAAGTGGCTGTGAAATCACTAAGAATATACTCACCAAACCTAGTGGGATAACCAAAATACCAAAAAAGGTGACCATCCACGGCATGGTACGCCAACGGGAAGTACCGCCCATAAATCCCATCAGAAATTCCAGTGTATAAGCAAGCGTGCCGAGTGCACCATCTGAAATTGGCCAGCTATGCGACATATCAGAGTTCAAAACGTTTAGGGTGCCATCTCCAAAAAATGGATCCCAGGCAATATCGACATAGCCCAATTGAAATGCTCCTAAATAGCGAGAGGCCAGCCATCCGATAAATGCCAAGCAAATCATAACAGCACGCTGCGGCCAGCTTGAAGGATTGTAGCTCCAACCGGTAGGCATATTGCCGCCCATTTTCATAAAGGTGATCATGTTAGGCATGCCGGGAATGAGAACAGACAAGGCAATAATTAAAACCCCGACCATGGTACCGTTATAATAAGCAACAGCAGTTGGCGCCCAAAAAATTAGTGGAGCCATGCTGATCCATATCCCAATAAAACAAATGATCCAGACACTATAAGGACGGTCAGGCTTCAGGGATCGCCAACCAAAAATAACCAGTAACAATCCGCTGATGATATCGCTCCAATACATGGCGGCAATACGATCACTAAGCGACAACCAGACAGGTCTTCCTCCGGCAGGTGCCACCACATTCTTTCCATAATCAAAAGTTAGCGGTGAAGCGATCATCCAAAATCCCAACAATACGATAGTCCAGTAGACCCAGAGTGTTTGATTGTGGTGATCCTTCATCATTTTCATACGATCATCTGCACTCATTTTCATGGCACTCATGACCATATCCATGTGCTCACCTTTTTTGTGCTCATGCTTTTCCATATCCATCATCGGCCGGGTAACTCCTCGTGAACCCATACCTTCCATGTTATGATCTGACATTTCGTTTTTTGCTTCTTCTTTTTTCACTAGTGTCATTCCACATATAGGGCATTTGCCTGGCTTATCGCTGATAACTTCAGGATGCATTGTACACGTGTATTGAGTGCCTTGTTTTTCCATAACCTATTATATTTATTTACACCTCATTGTGTAGACGATTATCCTTTACAGATTCAGTTTATATACTAGCGTTGCCTCTTCTCTTTCTATTTCTATTTCTTCTTCTCGTCTTTTGCAAGCTTAATTAATTCCTTTAGCGTGCCGGTATCATTCACCATCACTTTACTATTTTTTATAGCATTGCTCTCCGACACTAATTTCAAATCCATTCCAAATTTATATTCCACTTTTCCTCCCTTGCTGATAAGCGGTCCAATACTTTTAAAAATGTTTGAAAACGAAATGCGCGCAGGCAATAGTAGTTCCGTGCTGTCTTGTTGTTTAATATCAATTACTCCCAATTCCGCTCCGGTTATCCAGGGATTGTCAGCGAGCGAAAATTTGTATTTCAAATCTTTTAACTGGAAAGGGAATTTATTTCTATTTCCTATCATCACCTTTAAAAACAGAGTAACGCCCTTCAGACTGAGCGAATCGTGAGATACTTCCATTAGCCGTGCAGTGGGCATATAAAACAGCGGAAGCAGCTTCTCTGCATTTATATCAAATTCCTTTTTAAACGGTATGTGTGTATGAAAAGTAGTTTGAATGCGGTAAACCACACTATCTTTTCCCTGATTGTCTGCTTTGTTGAGTGTAGCGAGAAGTTTAGCGTTGTTAATCGTTATTGGCAGATCAATCCAAGTGCTGTTCCATTTTCGTATGCTGATTGATTTTGTGTACGTGCTCTTTATCACCTCCACGTCACCGATAAATAATTTGTATTGAAGACTATCGGCTGTAAGATTAAAAGGCAATGGATTGTGAATACGCAATTTTTCATGCATGCTAATTTTATCCGAACTCAAATACGTTATTTCACTAACGCCTATCTCAAGACGGGGAATTAGCAGTGTGCGGTAAGGGCTTTCGTTTTTTGAATAATGATAAAATTGCAACGCAAAAAATGTTGCAATCGGCAGAAGAAGTAAAGCAAGTAATATTAGAATTATCCGTTTAGCTTTCATGAACAGTTGCGATTCAATGCATAGTTATATCCGAGGAGCGTTTCTACTTCTTTAAATCATTTACCTCATAAAATGCTTTAGGATCAGCTTTTAGAAAAGC
>JBBSBG010000321.1:0-4077 GCA_038251495.1 Cytophagales bacterium | reverse complement strand
TGCCCTTACGGGAAGTTCTGATTTTACAGATTGGTGGAAAGGACTCTTTACAGAAAACTCACCTTTTAATCCTAAAGATTATTTTATCATTTGTGCAAACACATTGGGGGGATGCTATGGATCTACTGGGCCGCTCTCTATTAATTCAAAAACCGGTAAGCCTTACTACCATACTTTTCCAACAATTACTAACCGCGATATTATTCGCAGTTTTGATTTATTAAGACAACACCTGAACATTTCAAAAATACATACCCTAGTAGGCGGATCATTGGGTGGGCAGCAAGTATTGGAATGGGCTATTGAGCAACCCGATGTGTTTGAACGCATTATACCTATTGCTACCAATGCGTTTCATTCACCGTGGGGTATTGCAATTAATGAAGCTCAGCGCATGGCGATTGAGGCAGATTCAACATGGAAGACAGATGATGCACGAGCAGGCGTGGAAGGCATGAAAGCCGCACGTGCTATGGGCATGATATCCTTCCGCACCTACGATACCTATTTGCAAACGCAAAACGAAAAGACACTCGAAAAAATTGATGACTACAGAGCGTCCTCTTATCAACGTTATCAAGGACAAAAATTATCGAACCGGTTTAATGCATTTACTTATTGGGTACTTACCAAAGTGATGGATAGCCATCAGGTTGGGCGTAATCGCGAAAGCACTGAAAATGCGCTGAAGAAAATAAAAGCAAAAACGTTAGTCATTGGCATTGATACCGATTTATTATTTCCTGTAAGAGAACAAGAATATCTGGCTCAGCACATCACAGACGCGAAATTGGAAATAATCACAAGCCTTCACGGCCACGATGGGTTTTTGGTTGAGTTTGATCAATTTAAAAATATTGTACAAAAATTTTTGAAACGATATCTTATAAAAGAAACGATAGTATGAAGAAGAAATTAAAATTGGGGCTGTTTGGGTTTGGATGCGTAGGGCAAGGCCTGTATCACGTGCTAAACGAAACACATGGAGTAAAGGCAGAAATACAAAAAATCTGCGTTAAGAATAAAAACAAGTCGCGCATTATTGACTCGGCATTTTTTACGTACGATGCAAATGAAATCTTGAATGATCCGGAAATTGATGTAGTGGTTGAACTTATTGATGATGCCAATGCTGCTTTCGAAATTGTGAAGCAATCGGTAATTAAGGGCAAGCATGTAGTAACGGCAAATAAAAAAATGCTAGCCGAAAATCTGGAAGAAATCTATCAACTTCAACAGACTTATGATAGATCGATTCTTTATGAAGGTTCTGTATGCGGAAGCATTCCTATTCTTCGTAACTTGGAAGAATACTATGACAATGATTTGATCACAAGCATTGAAGGTATTTTCAATGGATCGACAAACTATATTCTCACCAAAGTTTTTGAAGAAAAGAAAAGTTATCTGGAAGCACTTAAAGCAGCCCAGGATTTAGGATTCGCGGAAAGCGATCCAAGCCTGGATGTTAAGGGCTTTGATGCAAAGTACAAACTGACTATTGCTATTGCCCACACGTTTGGTGTTTTCGTAAAGCCTGAGAATATTATCAACGTTGGCATTCAAAATATTTCTGAAGTTGATTTAAAATACGCGAAAGAAAATAATCTAACCATCAAATTAGTAGCACGCGCCAACAAAATAGACGCTACAGTTTTTGCGTTTGTTGCTCCACAGTTCGTACCAACCGATCACATGCTTGCCTCCGTGCGCAATGAATACAATGCCGTTTTAGTGGAGGGCGCTTTCGCAGAAAAGCAGGTGTTTATTGGAAAAGGTGCAGGCGGTTATCCTACAGGTTCGGCCGTTCTTTCTGATATTTCAGCATTAACATTTGATTATCGCTACGAATACAAAAAATACAAGCAAGGCGAAGGGCTATCATTTTCCAATGAGGCATTGGTGGATGTTATCGTAAGTTTTCCGGAAGACGGACTAGTAACTAACAAAGATTTTGAAACTTTTAAAGGCGGGTATCAAGGCAACGGGTATCAATATTTACAGGGCATCATTACGGTTGAAAAACTAAGAGAGTGGTCAGTTAAGGAAAATATAAGTGTTATTCTGGCACCTGAAGCCAATTTAGCTAATGTTAACCATCAGGAAAAAGAGGAACGGTTGTCAGCGTAAGCATAGTATTTTGCTTGATTCGCTGAACAAAACTTCTTTTGGAGCCGTTGTACTACTTTGAAGTTAAAAATTAAGGTATTATAAACCCTGATTTTTAGCCTAAGTAAATGGGTCTTTTAGGGTTCATTCCTATATTTGTAGTCAAAGGTTAAATACTCATATTCCATGTTAATATTGTCCTCTATTGTTGCCTTTACCGCAGTTATCATGCTGTTGGTGGCTCTCTTGATCTTCGCTCAAAAACGATTGGTTCAAACCGGTCCTGTTAAAATTGTGATCAATGGCGAGCGAACAATCATAGTTTCTGCCGGCAGTTCATTATTGAACACGCTCTCGAACGAAAAAATATTTTTGCCCTCTGCGTGTGGTGGGGGCGGCACGTGCGCCATGTGTAAGTGCATTATAGAATCGGGCGGTGGTGATGTGTTGCCAACCGAAGTAGGGCACTTGACTCGCGCAGAACAAAAAGACCGTGTGCGGTTGGGCTGCCAAGTGAAGGTGAAGCAGGATTTGATCATTCGCATACCCGAAGAAATTTTTGGTATCAAAAAGTGGGAGTGCGAAGTGGTGAGCAACTACAACGTGTCTACCTTTATTAAAGAGTTTGTGGTGAAGCTGCCTCCGGGCGAAACGTTAAAGTTTGAGGCTGGAGGTTACATTCAAATTGATGTGCCAGAGATTAAGGTTGAGTTTAAGGGGATGGATATCACTCCGCACCCAGAATTAGGCCATAGCAATCCTGAAGTTTTTAAACCCGACTGGGACAAGTTTAAGTTGTGGGATTTGAAGATGAAAAACGAGGAGCCAATTTTTCGAGCTTACTCAATGGCCAACCACCCTGCCGAAGGGAATATTGTGATGTTGAATATCCGTATCGCCACGCCACCGTGGGATCGTGCCAATAACAAATGGATGGATGTAAATCCGGGTATTTGTTCTTCGTATGTGTTCTCGCGCAAGCCGGGCGACAAGGTGACAATCTCGGGCCCTTACGGGGAATTCCACATCAACAAAACACAACGCGAAATGGTGTACATTGGCGGTGGTGCAGGTATGGCTCCATTACGTGCGCAGATTTTCCATTTGTTCCATACTGAAAAAACAAAACGCAAAGTTTCATATTGGTACGGTGGCCGCTCGAAGAAAGAGTTGTTTTATGTCGATCATTTCAGAAATATTGAAAAGGAGTTTCCAAATTTCAATTTCAATATTGCCTTATCGGAGCCATTGCCAGAAGACAATTGGAAAGCAAAAAAGAGTTTGGAGGATAAAGAGGCCGATGGCTATACGGGTTTTATTCACAAATCTTTATTCGATAACTATTTAAACAATCACCCTGCGCCCGAAGATGTTGAATATTATTTGTGCGGCCCACCTTTGATGAACGCGGCTGTGTTGAAGATGTTGGACGACATGGGTATTCCGAAAGAGAATGTGAGGTTTGATGATTTTGGTGGATAATCCAATTAATCGAAAAATTTCAAGCCCTGCAATTGTAGGGCTTTTTTATTTAATTTTGATACTATGACAACCGAGGAAATCAAGATAGTAGCTAAACCCATTCTTAGAAAACACGGTGTAACCAAGGCTGCTATCTTTGGTTCAATGGCCTCGCAAACTTATACTGAAGATAGTGACGTTGATATTTTGATAGAACTAGACGATTCTTACAACTTGCTGGATATTGTTCGAATCAAGTTCGAATTAGAAGACGCACTCGGACGAAAAGTAGACCTTGTAGAATACCCGGCATTAAAACCAGCATTAAAAAAATACGTTTTAGATAATCCAGTCCCCATTTATGGGTAAGCGAGATCCGGTTTTATTGCTTGACGATATTCCTGAGTCGGTTCAAAAGATTGAACAATATGTAGAAGGATTAACCGAGAAGCAATTTACCTTCAATTTCGAAAAACAAGATGCCGTGCTTCGTAGATTCGAAATAAT
>JBBSBG010000320.1:0-4090 GCA_038251495.1 Cytophagales bacterium | reverse complement strand
CACGCAGGCAATGCGCGCTGCAAGAGCTAATCCTTCGCAGAGTTTAAGAAGTGAGTAAAGTGGTTCTATTTACTGGAAACCAACAAATAGTAATAATTAGGTATAATCAATGAATATATAATAGAAAAACTTCCTTATGCTTCGCAACTACTTTAAAATTGCTTTTCGAAATTTTGTACGAACTCCTTTTCTTTCCAGTATTAATGTAGTGGGTATGGTGCTGGGGATCACGTGTAGCACGTTGATTTTACTGTATGCCTGGAGTGAATTTAAATATGATCACTTTCACGTAAACTCCCAACAGCTATACCGAATTACCACTCAACAAGACAACTCCCCCGCCATTGGTGCGGTCACTCCTGGGCCACTTGCACCTGAGTTGCAGAACAACTTCCCAGAGATTTTAAATACGGCTCGATTTGGGAAATGGAGCGGTACTTTAAAAACAGGCAATAACCTTTTTCAGGAAGACAAAATCTTTTTTACCGATAACTCTTTCTTAAAGATGTTTGACTTTCCGTTAGTGACTGGTAACTCAACAACAGCGCTTATGCAGCCTAATGACCTGTTGATTACAGAGAACATGGCTATAAAATATTTTGGAGAAGATTGGCAAAAACGGAAGGACTTAATTGGCACGCTGTTCACACTAAATAATGAAATGAATCTGATACTGGTAGGCGTATTGAAAAATCCATCGAACCATTCATCATTACAATTCGATTTTTTGCTTTCCTTTCAATACCTATTGAACGACCGATGGACGTACCAATGGGGAAGTTACAATTTCAATACGTTTGTTCAGCTTCAGCCAACTATCGATATCGCTGAGTTTAATAGTAAAATCAAGAATGTTTTACGCGATCACGATAAGCAGGCCGGTTTTAACATTAGCACGCAGCCGCTCACCGAAATGTATCTTCACCCACTACAATATGATTATTGGACTAAACAAGGAAGTCTCTTCTACATTAACGTGTTTGGAATAATTGGACTCGGCATTTTGATCATCGCCTGTTTTAACTTTATCAATCTGTCAACCGCGCAATCTTCCAAGCGAGTAAAAGAAGTAGGTATCAGGAAAACAATTGGTGCAACTCGTTTGCAACTTTTTACTCAATTTTTGGGCGAGTCCGTTTTAATAATCGCATGCTCAGCACTCATCGCCAGGGGCTTGATTGATCTGGTATTGCCCTATTTTAATATGTTGATTGGAAAAGAGTTGATAATGCCTTCTAACAGTTTACTTTTCTTCATAATATTTTTAGTTATTACTGCTGTAACAGGCTTGCTCGCAAGCTTATACCCAGCCTCGCTCCTGTCTTCGTTTCAACCCAGTAAAGTGTTAAAGGGGCTACATGCAAAAAACTCTGGCAAAAATTTCAGACAAGTATTGGTAGTAGCTCAATTTAGTATCGCGTTGATATTGATGATCGGAACGATAATCATTTATCAGCAATTAAACTTTGTTCAGCATAAAAATTTGGGCTTCGACAAAGATCAATTGATGTATGTTACATTAAACGGTAGTTTGACGGAAAAAGAGGAAGCATTTCGCGAAGAATTGCTCAAACAAAACGAAGTGATTTCAGCTGCGGCCACAACATCTACACTGGTAAACAACAATAATTCCAGCTATATCGAATGGGAAGGTCAACCAACTAAAAATGACCTAACCATTACCCAACTCAATGCAGATCCATACCTGGTGCCGTTAATGAATATGAAAGTTTTACACGGTAGAAATTTTTCAGCAGACATCAAATCGGATTCATCCGCTTACGTTATCAATGAATCTGCCGCAAGAGCGATGGGGCTAAATGAACAAGCCATTGGAAAAGAAGTAACTTTCTGGGGTGCCAAAGGAAAAATTGTTGGAATACTAGCCGACTTTCATTTTCGACCACTACACATTCCCATTGAACCATTAATAATGCGTTATCAAGCAAAAACACCCTACTTCTTTATGCTAGTAAAAGTAAAAGCAAGTCAAGTTGAAAATTTGATTGAGCGCCTACCAGCCCTGTATTCAAAGTTTGATCAAGAGAATCCGTTGAGTTTTGGATTTGTAGACGAACAGTTAAATAAGCAATACCAAAGTGAAAAAAAGGCTGGTATAATTGTGCTGAACTTTTCTATTCTTGCTATTTTCATTACGTGCCTGGGGTTGCTTGGCCTTGCTATGTTCTCAGCAGAGCAAAGAACTAAAGAATTTGGTATACGAAAAGTAATGGGCGCAAGTGTAGCCAATATCACTCAGCTACTTGCAAGCGATTTCTTAAAATTAATATTGATTGCCATTTTGATTGCTACTCCACTTGCGTGGTATGGAATGAGCCAATGGCTAAATGGTTTCGCTTACAAAATCGAAGTAGATGCTTGGGTATTTGCGTTGGCAAGTTTGACTACTATTTTCATTGCTCTTATTACTATTAGTTCACAAGCAATCAAAACTGCATCTATAAATCCGGTTGATAGCTTGAGAAGCGAGTAATAGTAATAAATGCAGGTTACACCGTTATTTTAAAGAAATTGGATAGATTTCAAAAAAAAATCAACGTGTATATGGGGGTAATGGCACAATGAGTTGTCATACTCTCAAATAAACAAACCAGCCATGAAACGAATAGCCGTCATTCTAATAGTCCTTTTTATAGTAAATATTTCAAATGCTCAGGAATTTAAAAAAGACCTGCCGTCATTCGATCAGATTGTTGTATCTCCAAAAATTAATTTGATTTTAGAAGCAGGTGATCGGGAATCAATTCGAGTGCAGTATGCGCGGATTGATGAAGGGAAGATAAATATTGAAGTAACCAATGGTAAGCTCCATCTCTACCTGGATAATGCACGCATTTTTGAAAAGCAAGAACGCACGTATGATTATAATTCCAAGATGAGCATCTATCGTCATGCAGAAGTAACCGCTTTCGTTACCTATACATATCTTAAAGCTCTGGAAGTTCGGGGTGAACAAGAGGTTACTTGCTTATCCCGATTAGAGAATGAAAAGTTTAAGCTCAAAGTATATGGCGAAGCTGAAATAACACTTGAGTCGCTTTACACGCAAAAATTGAAAGCTGTTGTTTACGGTGAGAATAAAATCAAAATCAAAGGAGGAAGAGCCGATCACCAGCGATTTAGACTTTATGGTGAAAATAGAATTAATACGAGCGGTCTGGCCAGCTCAACCGTTTCAACAACTATTTATGGTGAAGGTCGATTAACTGTAAATGCTTCGGATGAAGTTCGGATTAACGCTTTCGGTGAGCCTCATGTGGATGTAACGGGCACTTCATACATAAATAAAGGGATTGTAATTGGCCGAGCCGACATTAGAAAAAATAATTAGAAGAACGCATTTACGGTATTAAAGGCCTGATTCCCTCAGGTCTTTTTTATTTTCCAAAAAGCGGTATTTACTTATTCAACCGTCATATTATCAAGGTCTATAGCGAAAAATGGTTTACCAATTTGGCTAAATTAGAATTGATATGTAGTTTTCAACATTAGACCAAACATTTATGACTAAGATTTACAAGTTTATTGCCTTGATTCTGCTGCTTGCCTTTGCAAGCAAACCTCAAGTTAGTTATGGGCAACAAGATCAGATTGGCGACCTATTAAAGGGTAGTCTTAAAGATGCTAACTACCTCGTTGAAGGTTACGTAACACCTGTTATGAATGGGATTGGAAATGGTTTAAATCAAGGCTGGTATAATACGGCAAAGGTTCACAAAACGCTGGGCGTTGATTTTACAATTAGTGCAACCCTTGTTTATGTGCCATCCGCAGATCAATTTTATTTGGTGGATAATAATAGATTGGATCAAGTAAAACTAGTTTCTTATGATGGCCAGCAGGTAAGTCCAACGGGTAGTGCAAGTGTGCCTACAATTTTTGGCCCTGACAAGAAACCAACATACGAAGTTGAGGGAAGGCAGTTTAATGGTCCACCCGGTCTCGATTTAAAAAATGCAATAAAAATTGCCAATGCGTTACCTGTACCCATTTATAATTTAGGAATTGGGCTTCCAAAGGGGTTTGATTTAAAAATAAGATTCGCACCTACACTAACCGCAGGCGATTT
>JBBSBG010000319.1:0-4102 GCA_038251495.1 Cytophagales bacterium | reverse complement strand
TAAGAAGTAAAAGGAAATATTTTTTCATTTTTTGTAATTCAAATACTGAACTAGTAACAAATTTAGGAAGAAAAGAAGTTCAAAGCGACTTATTAATTGGCAAACAAAATCTATTGTAACCCTGCAAACTGTTCAGAAATTAGAATTGGGCTGTACATAATTGAACAAACCAGAATGATGAAACAGGCAAAACAAGCTATTTAAAGGAAATTGGTCACTGGCACTCATTTTGGTAAAGGGGAACGCATGCGCGTAAAACTCTCCGATAGGGATCTCATATTAATTGCCGGAATTGCAGTGGCGGTGATTATCGTAATCACTGTAATGACTATGGACTTGGCTCTGCCTCAAACGGAAAGCAATGCTAAGTTGCCCCTGTTAATGAAGTTCTCCGAACCTTGGGTTATGTTAAAGAAAATCAGCCACAGGCTTTCACTAACTACTTTTTAAGTTGATCCTATGCAATCGCCAATTTTGAAAATGCGAAAAGCCGACAAAACATGCTCCTACCGGGGTTATCACCGATTCATAAATCTCTGCGCGCCCAATGCCTATTAGTATAAAGCCAATCATTGCAATATAAATTGCACTCAGTTTACGATGTCCCTTCAAACAGGCTGGAAGCAAGGATAGCAGAGCAAGTGCAAGGCTTAGTATAATAATAAAGATTTCAATTTTTGGGTTTTCCAAAAACTTTAAACTTCCTAGCGCAGAAAATGTAAGCAGAAAAGGCATGAGTGCACAGTGAATAGCACAAAGCACAGAAGCTGAAAACCCTAGTGAATCGATGTGAACAGAGAAAAAATTCTTCATGTATTTAAAATTGTTTAATCAAGGATATTTTGAAGATCGCGTTTTGATTAGTAAGCTGATCGGTGGTAAGCGAGGTTGAATTAAAAACTTGCTGGCGATTATCGTTATAAACAAAATAGATAAACGAAAGCGGTGCATACTCCCAAGAAAACCGGCCATTCAACACGCCCCGTTTGCCCACAGTGTTATATTGATAAAATGTGATTAGTTGAATGCGCGGGTTAAGCGCCAATCGTAATTCGGGGGTAATTAAATTCGTATTTTGATTTGTGTTATTTTCGCCAAAGGATTGAAATTGGTTGTGCTGAAAGTTAACTGAAAAAGCAACATTGGGAATAGGTGAAAATCTTCCCCTAACTTCATACCGGTTTAGCGCACCATTATAATAACCGCCTGTTTCATACAACAACCCAAATGAAAACTTGCGCGATTGGTCGTTGCCATAATAAAACCGATAGCGATTGTATTGATAATTTCCGGCTGCCAACGGAATGCCCACAATGGAAATCGGTTCGGGTAAATTTTGCCACGTAGGCACTACAAACGCATAGGCCAAACCGCCATTCAAGAAGACTGCATAGAGCGGAAAAATTTCCAATTCAGCTTGCAAAAATTTTCCATCACTTGCCCGGTTAAAGATATGCGCATAAAAACCCGGGTCAATCTGACGCAGCGGTTTGGGCACCCACGATTTACGAATGATGCGATAGCCACCAAAATCGGTATTGATAATATTCTTATCATAAACAAAACCAACTTGCGGATCGTACGCTTTTGAAACCACCGTTTGGTAATAGTACCACGCCAATTTATTGTTTTGAAAATCAATTTGGCTGGTAGCAGAAAAACCAGACTTAGCTTGTGAAGTGTTGGAAAGGCTGCCTGAAATATTCCAGGATAACGCAGGCGAAAGCCGAATGAACGCATCGGCCGTATAAGTGAAATTTGTTTTCACTTCGGTACTATCGGTAGCATCATCAATCTTAGAAGTGAAAAGACCCCCTACCCGATTTTGTTCGCCAAAGTTTTTTGAGTAGCGAGCAACACCAAACGTAGAGGCCGGAAAATTTTCATTGGCACGCTGCCGCAACAACAGGCCGCCATAGCTGCGGTTTTGGGTGCGACTTACTAATCTGGCTCCAGCATCAATCGCTATGGGATTTCCCAATGGATCGAGGCCTACTTTGCGACTAAAGAATGGTTGAATGGTTTGTGGCTGACCCACGATAAATAAGCTTGCATTTTCTAAAAAGAATTGTCTGCGCTCGGGAAAGAAAACCGAAAAGCGCGTAAGATTATTTACCTGTCTGTCCACATCGGCTTGCGCAAAATCAGTATTGAACGTTAGATCTAAAACGGTAAATGGATTGATGGCCCACTTTACTTCACCTCCAATTTTCAACTCATCGGTTGTAGTGGCGGTGTTCTCATTTCTTTGCTGACGGTCGGCATTATATAAAAGGAATGGATTGATTCGGAAATTGGCGGATGGTGGCGGTGGCTTTATGCCCTGCAACAATCCTTCGTATGCCATTCGATAATTATTGGTGGATCTTGGATAGGGATTCCAACCCGAGAATTGATTTTTGTTTCGAGCTATGCGCAAAAAGTTAATGCCCCATGTAACCGAGTCTTTCGGGTACCGCAACGTTTTCCATGGTATGGCCATTTCGGCAACCCACCCCGAGTCGGTACGGCTTGTTCTTACTTTCCAAAGTGCATCCCATTCGCGATCAAAAAACTGATCGTCAAATGCAAGAATGTCGCGCTGGGCACCATGCGGATTGGTTTGAAAAACAATGGCATTGCGCTTATCGCGAAACGGGTCAATGGCAATTCCAAATAAATCGTTTGTGAAAAACTCAAAGTCTCTGCGCAAATCCGGTACGCGCACACCCTTGCGCCCTAAGCTGTCGCGACAAAATGCAGCCACATATAAAAACCGTTTGTCATAAAGAACTTTCACATGCGTGTCGGGATTTGCTTTTGCCCCCTGATAGGGTTGCACTTGAAAAAAACCTGAAGTAAACAGTAAACTTTTCCACCCACCTTCATCCAACCTGCCATCTATAGTGATGCGATCACTCACTTCGCCTGCAGTAATTTCCTTTGGCGGATTGACAGGAGCAAATTGCACAACTTCATCTTGCGATTGTGAGTAAACCTCCGTTGCAAAAATGAAGAAGGAAAATAAAATCAAGGATTTCTTCGTCATGCTGCAGTACTCGAAATACCGGCTGCTGTAAATCGACTATAAATAAACCAACTCACCACTAAACTTATCCCCACGAAAAAAATAATACCGAGCAGGTCGGCTGCATAGTTTTTATTTATATCCGCATCTGAACCTTTGTGCTGCGGACTTTCAAGAGTGTCGCAAAGCGCATCACCGATAACACAGCCCATCAAAAACTCCCCCGAAGGGATTCGTACGTAGGTTAGACCATCAGTTGAGTTAGTTAATGTCTGCTTATCTTTTGAATCAGATTGGCATCCGACTAAAGAGCGGAGAAACAGGACCATCCAATAATATTTTCTCATGCTTATCTAATAAAGAGATTCTATAATATCGAGCTTATCACTTAACGACAGCCCCCCCGGATTGCACCCGGGCAGTCCTTCGGGCACAGGCATATCTCTTGCTTTAAAATATTCTTCCCAAACCGGAAATATTCTTCCCGTCTCAGGGTCATTGTAGGTCATGGGCTTCAGTTCAAAGAAGGGTGAGTTATTGTTAGCGGCTTTGAAAGAGTCATAGATAAGTTCGCTACAATAATATTTACCATTTTCATATAGGAAGGCATCATCGTATAGAGTTCCTAATTGCTGGCGGGCAAACTTAAAGGCACCGGGTAATAGATGTTGATATTCTTGCTTTAACCGTCCGATAACAATCTTTGGTTTTCCGGTACTATTCTTACTTCGATCTAGAAATTTATCAATCGCAGTATAGTGAACATCTTTTCCAATGGCCTCAATCACATAAAGCGAGTCATTTTTTTTATCCACCAATCCTATGTGAGAAAACTTACGTCCTTTCCAGCCCTTCGTTACTTTTTCGATCGCATCGCAAGTAGGGCCGCAATCCATATCCTGAAACAGGATGTCGCCTTGCTTTAGATTATATAAAGGCTGAGCAAATCCAAAAGAAGATAACGCCACGAAAGCCAGCAGGAATTTCAATCGGGTTAGTTTCAGCAAAAGCATACAAAACTGTTTTAAATAGAACTTATCAATCAGCCTGCAAAATTCCTGCAGTAGCATATCTCTGATAAACAAACCAACTTGC
>JBBSBG010000318.1:0-4104 GCA_038251495.1 Cytophagales bacterium | reverse complement strand
GTCATTGGATCGTTGTTATGCCTAACGTTAATCTCTTTCGTTTATGCTTTTGTTCAACAAGGTATAGCTAAGGAGAATTTAGAGTTAGCAATCCAACTTGAAACCAAGTTAATGAAGAATGAACAAGAGTTTCGCGAAAGGCTAGGGCTTTGCGAACGCCAATCCCAAAATGAAGCAGACCGCGCTGATGAGATTCTTGCGAGGATAAACGCAGAGGTGCAAGCAAAAAAGAAATGACCTTCACCTTAATCGAAGCGATAGGATCAGAAGTTCCAATCATAATTAGCGTGCCCCACTGTGGTGTTAATTTTCCTGAAGAACTAAAAGATCAATATAAACCTGAGTTAATTGCTAGTCCTGATGATACGGATTGGTTTGTTGACAAGCTATATGATTTTGCGCCTTCATTAGGCATTACATTGATTACGGCTAATTACAGTCGCTGGGTTATTGATTTAAATCGCGATCCTCACAGCAAGCCGCTTTACACCGATGGAAGAATTATAACAGCGCTCTGCCCGGCAACAACTTTTTTAGGAGAATCAATTTATAGGGATGAGCGCAAAGAAGTTAATACTAATGAGGTAAATAGAAGAGTAGAATTATACTATCAACCTTATCATCAACAAATTGAATTATTGCTTCAAGAGCGAAGGGAAGAATTTGGTAAAGTTTTATTGTGGGATTGTCATTCTATTCGCCAAGTAGTTAAAACTATTCAGCAAGAAAAATTCCCTGATTTGATTTTAGGAGATGCTGATCTTACTTCAGCTTCGCCTGGATTGATTGAAACTGCTTTAGGTGTTTTAGATCACAGTGAGTATTCGGTAAAACATAATCATCCTTTTAAAGGTGGTTTTATAACCAGGCATTTTGGCAAACCTTCTGAAAATAAACATGCAATTCAATTAGAAATGACTAAGGTGAATTATATGGATGATAGTGAACTAAAGTATGATGAAGTTCGAGCTGGTAAAATGAGGGGTGTGTTGAAGGAAGTTTTTGAAAAACTGATTGAGGTTTTGCGACACCCCTCTGCCTGGGGAGAGGGGCGGGGGTGAGGGAGTTGAATTATTGACTCGAAATAAAACTTTACCCCCTATTCTTGAAAATGCCCGCTCTCTTAGAAGAAATCAAACTGAAGCCGAAGAGAAACTTTGGAAACATTTAAGAAACAGAAAAGTAGGTAACCTTAAATTTCGCAGACAACAACCTTTTGAAGGATTTATCTTAGATTTTTATTGTCCGGAAGCAAAGCTGAGTGTTGAGGTTGATGGGGAAATTCATTTAAGACAAGAAGAAAGAGAATATGATCAACAACGAACTGAGTATCTGGCTGATTTTGAAATTAAGATAATTCGGTTTAGTAATGATAGCGTTATGAATAATGTATTTGAAGTATTAAGTATTATAATGAGAGAAGCTGATGAAAGAATTATCAAGTGAGTTGAATCCCTCACCCCGTCCTCGTTCCTCGGACACCCCTCTGCCTGTGGAGAGGGGTTGGGGACTTAAGTTCTACCATTTCCCTGCACTACTCCAAAAAGAAGGTTGGCTTTCATCAATCTATATAGGCGTTGATGATGCCGGGCTTATCAAGCATCTTTCAAGTGAAGCACCTGCGGAGGCTGTTGCCGTTGAATCCGTGCAAGGTTTTGCACTTCCAGGTTTTCAAAACGCACACTCACATGCTTTTCAATATGCCATGGCAGGCTTGGCAGAGAATCATCCAATTGGAAGTCAGGATGATTTTTGGACTTGGCGTGAAGCGATGTATCAATGTGCGCTTTCCATAGATCCTGATCAAGCGGAAGCAATAGCGGCCATGTTGTATGCAGAAATGGTGCGGGTTGGTTACACACATGTTGCTGAGTTCCATTATTTGCACCATGATAAAAATGGAAAGCCTTATAACAATCTTGCTGAGATGGGTGAGCGGATGATTGCAGCGGCACACAAAGCTGGAATTAAGATTACACTGATTCCAGTATTTTATCAAAAAGGAGGATTTGGATTGGCTCCGCAAGAAAGGCAAAGACGCTTCATCTCAGATTCGGTCGAGAATTATTTTAAATTATTTGAAGCATCCGAAACGATAGTTAAAAATCATAGTCATACTTCATTAGGACTTAGCGTTCATTCACTTCGTGCAGTTGACCTGAAAGACATTGTTGCTACTATTAATCAGGCATCAAAAAATATTCCTATTCACCTTCATGTAGCAGAACAGAAGAAGGAAATTGCTGATTGTTTGGCTTACTGCAACAAACGCCCGATGCAATGGGTGCTAGAAAATCTTGAAGTGAATGAACGTTATAATCTGGTTCACTCAACTCATCTGGATGATAGTGAACTTAAACCCTTAGCCAAATCAGGAGCATCAGTTATACTCTGTTCCTCTACCGAAGGAAATCTTGGTGATGGTATTTTTAGGATGCGTGAGTATGTAAAGTTGGGTGGACGCTGGTGCATTGGTACGGATAGTCATATAGGACTAAACCCGATGGAAGAATTTCGAATGATTGACTACCGCCAGCGATTAGTTTCCAATCAACGGAACACATTTGACGGTGATGCTGCCGCTTATATGATTAACGAAGAAGTGACATCCGGCCGCAAAGCCATGGGATTGCAAACTGAAAACCATTTCGAGATCGGAAAATCCTTTGATGCGGTTATTTATAATTCACAAACCCACATGCTCGCAGAGACATCAGAGAAAAATCGATTAGCTACACTTTTATTTACTTCCGATTCAAGCCGGATTATCGGAACGATCGTAAACGGCAAATGGGTTGTAAAAAATCAGCACCATCGCGAAGGCCATTCAATAAAAACCGCATTCTCCAAAGCAATGCGGCAATTGAAAAATAGATAACCGAGCAAATAATTTAGCTGGTTTCTTAGGCAAGTTTTGATTAACTAAGGTTTTGTAATCCAAACTTCTATGAAAAAACTTCTTCCAATCCTGTTTCTGGCTTTGGCGGGATTTATCCCACTGGTCAATGCACAGAAATCTAAATCAAAAGCCGAACCCCAAATAGCACCGTCATTTGATGCTGCAAATTTTAAAGGCATAAAATGGAGAAACATAGGTCCATTTCGTGGCGGCCGCGCCAATGCAATTTCTGGGGTACTAAAAAACGATAACATCTATTATGTTGGCTATACAGGTGGCGGCATTGCTAAAACGGAGGATGCAGGGATTACCTGGAAAAATATTTCGGATGGTTTTTTCAATGTAGGTTCCATTGGGGAAATTGCTATCTGCGAAAGCGACCAGAATGTAATTTATGTAGGTACTGGCGAGCATGCCGTGCGTGGGGTAATGACATCGTATGGTGATGGTGTTTACAAATCAACCGATGGCGGCAAAACCTGGAAAAATATTGGTCTCGAAAAAACGCGACACATCTCAGAGATTGCTATACATCCATCAAACCCAGACATAGTTTTAGTTGGTGCGCAAGGCCCTGTCCATGGCGCCAGTGCCGATCGTGGAGTTTATAAATCTGTTGATGGTGGAGCTACGTGGAAAAAAACTTTGTATGTAGATGAAAACACGGGCGTGTCTTCCTTGAATATGGATATGACAAATCCGCGAATTATTTATGCTGCAACCTGGCAACACAGACGCTACCCATGGAAAGTTGAAAGCGGTGGTCCGGGTTCTGCTATTTGGAAATCAACTGATGGTGGTGACACGTGGACAAAAATTATTGATGGGCTACCAAAGGAGATGGGCAAGATTGGTGTTGCTGTTTCACGCGCGAATCCTAATAAAGTATTCGCCATTATAGAAGCTGAAAAATCAAAGGCCGGACTTTATCGTTCTGATGATGGTGGTAAAAAATGGAATCACATGTCAAGTGATCAAACAATCACAGCACGCAGTTGGTATTATATGGAAGTATTTCCTGATCCGATTAACGAGGATGTTGTCTATGTTTTAAATGCACCCGTAACTCGTTCCATTGATGGGGGAAAAACATTTTCAACCTTGCGTGTAGGTCATGGCGATACGCATGATTTATGGATCAATCCAAAATCAAACAGCAACATGGCATTGGCCGATGATGGCGGTGGGGAAATTAGTTTCAATAC
>JBBSBG010000317.1:0-4110 GCA_038251495.1 Cytophagales bacterium | reverse complement strand
AATAAAATAATTGCACTTGTAACCAATCCAAGTTCCGATGGGTTAGAAGACTGGTCGCCCGACTCGAAAGAAGTTTTGTTTACTTCTAATCTAAGCGATACACTTTCTAATTTTTATAAGAATTCTCAACTTTTTGCCATTAATGTAACTACAAAGGCCACGCGTGAGTTGGCAAAATCGCTCGATGAAGACTTAGGTGGCTTTGTCTGGGAGCAAACTGGTATCTTTGCATCTATTTGGAATAAAACGAAGCGGCATCTCTACCGCATTGATCCAAAAACCGGAGCGCATTCAATATTTAAAGATTCGCCAAGTCAAATTTTCGGATTTTCTTTTGCCAAGGATGGACAAACCGTTGCTTTTGCTGGTCGCGATGATAATCAATTGACAGAAGTTTTTATTTCGCGCGCAAATGATTCAGTCAATCAATTAACAGACATGACATCGCAAACAAAAAATTGGAAAGTAGCACAAAGTGAGGTAGTCAGTTGGAAGAGCAAAGATGGAACAACTATAGAAGGAGTACTTCATAAACCAAAAGATTATGATCAATCAAAAAAATATCCATTGCTTGTTGTGATACATGGTGGGCCAACAGGCATTGATACGCCCACTCCGGTGCCGGCCTATGTTTATCCAATTGTTCAGTGGCTTGACAAGGGATGTTTGGTGTTGAGGCCTAACTATCGGGGCTCGGCTGGCTATGGCGAAGTATTTAGATCGCTTAATGTAAAAAATTTGGGTGTTGGTGATATGTGGGATGTAATGAGCGGAATCGATTATCTCGATAAAAAAGGAATGATTGATAAAAATAAAATGGGAAGCATGGGCTGGAGCCAGGGTGGTTACATCTCAGCCTACTTAACTACAAACTCCGATGTATTCAAAGCGATCTCAGTGGGGGCGGGTATCAGCAATTGGATGACGTATTATGTAAGCACAGATATTCATCCATTTACCAGACAATACTTGAAAGCAACACCGTGGAGCGATGAATTGCTTTACAAGAAAACCTCCCCGATTACAAACATCAATAAAGCAAAAACCCCAACGCTTATTCAGCATGGCGAATTCGATAAGCGAGTGCCGATCGCGAATGCTTATGAATTGCTACAAGGCTTGCGCGATAAAAATGTGCCTGCTGAGTTGATTGTGTATAAAGGCTTTGGTCATGGAATAACTAAACCTAAAGAGAGGTTGGCAGCTACCTGGCATAACTGGCAGTGGTTCAATAAATATATTTGGGGCGAGAATATAGAGTTGCCTATTGGAGATAAGAAATAGAAAAAAATTTTACCATTAAGCTCATTAAGAAATTAAGAGAGTGAATTCTTAATGATCTTAATCCCTTAATTATCTTAAGGGCATCTCTAAAAACCCTTGCTCTCATTACCTCAACCCCTGCCCCTTCTCCAAAAGAGAAGGGTAAGCGGAGTTTATAGAGATGCCCTTAATGGCTTAACCCTCAACCCCGCTTCCATTTTATACCGCAACCAATAGCTTTTGTCTTTGTGACGGGAACAGATTTATTGTTCATCAAAGCATCGACAGCGTCTTCAACATAGCGTTTGGTAACGCCAGCTTCATTGCGTGGATTGTCGTCAATTGCTCCGATGTAGGCAACTTTTAAATCCTTGCTCAAAACAAAAACATGTGGAGTATTAGTAGCTCCATAGGCCTTAGCTACTTCCTGCGTTTCATCAATCAGGTATGGAAACTTATAACTTTTCTTTTTTGAAATTTTTACCATATTCTCATACGAATCGCCAGAGCCTTCGTTAGCATTAATCGTAATTACCGGAAAGCCTTTGTTCGAATATTTTTCATCCAGTTTAATAATCCGCTGGTTGTAAGCCTTTGAATAAGGGCAAGTATTGGAATCAAAAATTACGATATACCCGCTCGCATTTTTATAATCGCCAAGAGCAATCATTTTGCCATCTACATTTTTTAATTTGAAATCGGTTGCCCGATCACCAACCTCGTACCTATCTTTAATTGGATTGGCAGCGATTAATAATACGGAGCATACTAAGACAAGAATTTGTTTCATGGCATTGTAATTTAATTTGATACTTCTTTAATAAATTTTTCAAGTTCGCCTTCGTGCAATTCCTTTTGCACAAGTTTTCGCTTTCCGGTTTTTGTATTTACAATTAAAGTGGCTGGCAACGCTCCTTCCCAATGCTTGTCAATTTTATCGATCCACGAATTGGGATCGGTTTCCGCAAGGATTAAAACCTTCGATTGCAACTTCTTCCTTGCAATAAAACGATTCACCTTTTCAGGGTTTGGATCGAGATCGTAATCCATGCTAATCAGGGTAACCACTACTTCTTTGTTTTCAGAATTTAACTTTTCGAAAAGTGGCATTTCTTTTACACAGGGAGCGCACCAAGTTGCCCAGAAGTTAATGACCTGTATTTGTTCCTTTGGGACGGTCAAAATTCCCTGTAGCTCTTTTAATTTGATCTGATCAGCCTTTTGAGCCAACAAGGGCTTAAAGCCAAGCGAGAGCAAGCAAATAATGAAAAGATGTTTTCTCATAGCTAAAGGAACGTTGAATGAATCTACTTAGTTAGTGAAACTTGTTATTGCAAAAGTAGCCATGTAAGTTGAATGCAAGAAAATTAGTAATGGGGTATAATTCAAGGAGTTAGAATTAACCAAAAAAGAGGCAAAATAGAATTCCACAAAATTCGATAGTTATTCACATTACGGGACTGTTATGCGTTATAATACAGATTATCATATAGTTACACCCAATGTCGTTAATCAGTTCTTTGTGGACAACTATTGAAGACTTAAAAATAGGCTCGTTTCAAAAGGTGATTATAATGATCAGATTTTCAATTAAATAGCTGACCTTTTTTGCTAATTAAACAAATAATAAACCGTCACAATGAACATAAAACAGATTAAGGAAACCTGCATTTACTCTCAAGATTTGGCTGCCGCCAAGAAATTCTATCACAACCAACTTGGCCTGCCTATAATTGGCGAATCGGAAGGGAAACATATCTTCTTTCGTGCTGGCTCCTGTGTTCTACTTTGCTTTAACTCTGATGATTCTAAATTAAAAGAACACCCACCGGCTCATTATTCTGAAGGGAAGTATCATTTTGCTTTTGAAGTGGCGGCTAGCGAGTACCAGCAACATAAATCTGAAATCCAAAATATGGGCATACCTATCATTGACTCGCTTGTTTGGAAGAATGGAAAAGAATCTTTCTACTTCAATGACCCAATTGGAAATATAGTCGAGATTATACCCGAAGGTGTTTGGGATTAATTTTTATTGAGGGTGAAATCGAGTAAGCCATGTGGTTGTCGTTCCTGACTTTTTACGATAAGCGGACTCTGATGGTGTGCTTCAAACCAAATCAGGTAATCAACATATTGAATACAATCAGATAAGAGTTTGCCCTCCATTTGAATTTTAATCACTTTATCCTGAGAGATGGTTAAGGTAATTTTTTCTTTTTGATCCTCAGGCAGACTGGAGATTCTTATGTATTCTATGCCTTTGTAAAATTCCGGATCAACCCGCATGCTATTTTTATGTGTATAGTATAAATGAAACTTAGACAAAAATGGTAACTCCAGGTTTAAAGATATCTAAGATTTAGGTTAAGATTACTTTAATTTTGTCGCTTTAAATTTAGTCATTTAAACATCAGTAAGCTTAATCATACTTAATACTACATTTCAAATGATTTCTAATCAACGATCGAAGTTTTCTCTTCCCACATCAGGCGTCTTTTTAAACTGCGCTTACATGTCACCAATGCTTAAAAAAGTTGAGAAGCAGGGTATAGCCGGAATCTTAGCAAAAAGAAATCCGGCACAGGTTTCGATTGATGATTTTTTTGGAAACACCGAACTTGTTAGATCTGAGTTTGCTAAGCTGATAAATGGTGAGCCAAACCGAGTTGTACTTGTGCCTTCTGTTTCCTACGGCATGGCCAATGTAATGAAGAATATAAAAGTTACAAGAACAGATAACATAGTTGTTGCAGGCGAACAATTTCCAAGTAACTATTATCCATGGCACCAACTGCATCGCGACACCGGAGTAAAGTTGAAAGTAGTTTCTGCTCCTGATACGTT
>JBBSBG010000316.1:0-4147 GCA_038251495.1 Cytophagales bacterium | reverse complement strand
TAAGAATGAGTTTCGCCCAAGACCTGAAAAATTATTTATGGACTCGATACTAATTGAATTTTCAAATTGTTTGAGTGTAGCAAAAACCAAAAAATTCATTAGCAAGAAAATAACTGAGTAAAACATTGAGAAGTGAATGCCTTCCATGCTTATAGTGGCTAACCCAATTAATAAAAAACCCGATTGGGCAATGGATGAATAAGCAAGCATCCGTTTAGGATTTGTTTGTACTAATGCCGAGAGATTACCAACAAGAATTGAAAGTAGCGAGATAACCGCTACAACTGTTCCCCATGTAATCATTGATTGACCAAAAAGATTTAGTGATAGAACTATTTTTATCAGGATGGCAAACCCTGCTAATTTGGGAACAACGGATAAAAAAGCAACTACAGCAGTTGGAGCAGATTCATAAACATCAGGTGCCCAAAGGTGAAAGGGAACTGCGCTGATTTTAAAAAGCAAACCAGCAATAATCAGAAATGAGGCTACTACTAAAAGCTCCGAGTGATTATCCATCAGCGCTTCAATAAACTGATTGGAAGAAAAGTCGAGCGTGCCGGATAAACCATAAATCAACGACATACCATAAATCATACACGCGGTGGCCACGGTGCCAAACAGAAAATACTTTAAACTCCCTTCTGCGCTTTTGCGATCAAAAGCAAACCCGGCCAACACATACGAGCTAAGTGAAATCAGTTCTAATGAAAGCAACACCATTACAAAGTTCATGCTCATGGCTAATAGGCACGAGCCTAATACGATGGCGAGAATCAGAATTGCATATTCAGGAGCAGCTCGTTCTTCTTTTTTAGGAGAGATAATGATTGTTAAAAAGCCGCCAGTAAAAAATAAAAGTTTAAAGAATGAAGAAAAATCATCGAGCCGCATCATGCCACCAAATAATGAATGGGGTTGTTGAGGCCAGTTTTGAATGGTAACAAAAAAAGCAAGTAGCAAGGCGATGAATGAAATTGCATGAAGAATTGCTTGCTTATTTTTTTTGAGGATCAATCCTAATACCAATACAATAACAAGCGCAGCAAGTAAAATTAATTCTGGCAACAAATGCCCAAGGCTACCAGAAATACTTGTGAGTTGATCCTTCAATTCCATAACCGAATTAATGAGTTAGAAGATTTTGAAACAAAACGTTAACAAAATCTCCCGCAAAGGGGTTAATAAAATTTAAGAGCAACTGCGGGAGTACCCCGAAAATTATTGCAGCTAAAGCAAGGGGAAGCAACATAGTGTATTCCCTGCTATTGAGATCTGTTAATTCTACTGTCGAATTTTTAAGTGAGAAGGGTCCGTAAAACATGCGTTGAATGGTCCATAAATAATAGGCTGCACTTAATAACAAACCTAACGTTGCTGTTATAGCCATCCAATGTGGCACTAGTCCGTTTATAGTTTGTGATTGAAACGCTCCCAAAAAGATCATCACTTCGCCCATAAAGCCGGCAAAACCAGGAAGACCCATAGAAGCAAAGAAGGCAATCAAGACAAAGGCCGTATAATTTTTCATCTTGCTTGACAAGCCAGAATAATTATTGATCAGACGATCATGTGTGCGATCATATAACACGCCTGCTATCACGAATAACATGGCTGAAATTATTCCATGACTAAACATCTGATAAACAGCGCCCGTAATTCCCTCTACTGTGCCAGAGGCAATGCCCAATAGAACAAACCCCATGTGCGACACAGAGGAGTAGGCGATCATGCGTTTTAAATCTTTTGCAGATAAAGCGTTAAGTGCTCCATAAATAATAGAGACTAAACCGATGAGCCCAACAAGCCAACTAAAGTGAATGGCAGCATCAGGAAATATTGGGTATGCAAATCTTAATAATCCATAACCACCAAATTTTAGGAGTAAGGCTGCGAGTATAACCGAGATGGGTGTAGGTGCTTCCACGTGCGCATCGGGTAACCAGGTGTGTAAAGGCACAGCTGGCAGCTTGATCATAAACCCAATGAGTAATAATAAAAATGCCCAAAGTCTGAATGAATAAGGGCCTAGTACAGTTGTTGAATCCAATGACAATAGAGAATTGGGAATCAGATTCTCCATGTTATACATCGACAAGACATTGAATGTATGAACACTTCGCTCGCCCGACTCGGGAGTTTGGAATGATAAGTAAAGTGCAACAATTACTATCAATATAAGAATTGAACCAAGCAGTGTGTATAGAAAAAATTTGATGGATGCATATTCTCGTTTTGCTCCACCCCAAATCCCGATAAGGAAATACATGGGCAGCAACATAAATTCGAAGAACACATAAAAGAGCAGGAAGTCTAAGGCACAAAAACTTCCGATTATGGCACCGTTAAGAATTAACAACAGAATAAAATATCCTTTCCTATTCTTTTCGATCGTCCACGATGAAATAATAGCAATCAGAAAGATTCCAACTGACAATGCCACCATTGATAAACTGAGTCCATCCAATGCAACAAAGTACTCGGCTTGCAATAACCTTATGCTTCCAAGATCAAGGGATATCCAAGGTAGCTTTTCAGCAAGTTGAAAGCCAGCAGTGTACTGATATTGAAATAAAATTTGAATGAGAATGATGATCTGAGCAATGCTTACTCCCAAAGAAATTATCCGAAAGGTGTTTACAAACCTTGACGGAATGAAAAGCGCGAGCAGCCCGACTAAGATTGGAGTGAAAATTAAAAGTGAGAGCAGATGCATCAGTATAAAATCCAGAATATAAAAATAGTGAGTCCAGCCATAGCCCACAGCAAGTATGACTGAATTTTTCCGTTTGCCAAAGATCTTGTTATAGATCCTATTCCTTTGGACGAATGCGCCATGCCATTGACCAATCCATCTACTAAATTCCGGTCGGTCCAGCCGATCATGTGAGCCAAAGTAACTTGAAGATAGGTAATGGTATGAATAACTTTATCGATTCCACGGTCGATTGTTTTTGTAAACAATGAGATTTGGATAGTGAGTTGACTTAACCAATCTGAAGCTGTGTCAAGAAAGTAATGTGGAGTGAGATATTTTTGCTCGTGGGTGAGTTTTTGATTTCTGTAAAAATAGTATGCAACTGTAAGAGCTAGCAAAATAACCACAGTTGATAGAAGTAGAATAATAATACTGGTGTTTAGTGAAGAACGCACCAAAGCACTTATTGCAGAGGAAAAATGAAAAGGGTTAAGTGAAGTTATCATGGCAAAAGAACCGATGGCCAAAACGATTAACGGAAAACGCATAATAACCGGAACTTCTTTAATAGGATGCTCTCGCTTCGGTTTAGCGAAAAAGATAAACCATACTAATCGAAGCGCATAGATTGGGGTAAGCGCTGTGACAACCCAGGCACTTCCCACAATAATCCACCTGAACGAAAATTCGGAACCCGCCCAGGTTGTTATTTGGGTTAGGATTAATTCTTTGGAAACAAAACCTGATGTAAAGGGAAGTCCGGAAAGTGCGGCAGCAAAAATTGCAAATGATATAAATGTGACAGGAAGTTTTTTCCTCAAGCCTCCCAGATTGCGGATGTCCTGCACATCAAGCTCATTGTGATGATAAGCCTGATGCATGGCATGAATGATAGCGCCAGCACTTAGAAATAATCCAGCCTTGAAAAAGGCGTGATGCAGTAAATGTAAATATCCGCCCTGAGCGGCTCCAGCGCCAATAGCCATAACCATAAACCCCAATTGAGAGACGGTAGAGTAGGCGAGAATTTTTTTTATGTCGTATTGAAACAATGCACCAAGAGCTCCAACAACTGCAGTTAGTACTCCTGTTATTGCAATGATTGTCAAAGCATCATTCGTAAAAATGGGAGCAAAACGAATCAGTAAAAAAACTCCGGCTGCAACCATAGTAGCAGCATGAATGAGAGCCGATACCGGAGTAGGACCCTCCATAGCATCAGGCAGCCAATTGAAGAGTGGGAATTGAGCCGACTTAGCAACCACACCAAGAAAGATGCAAAGGCCGGCAGCAGTTAACCAACCGGATGAAATACCAGTAAGAGTTGAATTAGAAATTTCGAACGTACCAATCTGAGTCCACAATATCATTAGGCCGATTAGAAAACCTAAATCGCCTACTTTATTTATGATGAAAGCTTTTGTAGCGGCTTTGGCGGCTGCAGGTTTT
>JBBSBG010000315.1:0-4149 GCA_038251495.1 Cytophagales bacterium | reverse complement strand
TTCGAATTACAGTTGAGCAACTTGTATCCAAGAATCGAAATGCATACTTAAGTCAAAAGGAATTCACTGAAAATGCATCGCACGAGCTACAAACCCCGCTGGCGATTTTTCGATCGAAATTAGAATTGCTTATGCAAACTCTTAACATAACCCGTGAGCAAGCCGATTTAATCAGCGATCTATCCAATGCAAATGATCGAATTGCAAGGTTGAATAAGAATTTACTCTTGCTTTCTAAAATTGAGAATAATCAGTTTCCATCAAAGCAACCTGTACTGGTTAAAGAGGCAATAGAAAAAACACTATATCTATACAAAGAGAAAGCCGAGGTAAAAAAAATGAAAATAACTGTCGCTGAGGAATCGGAGACTAAAGTTAATGTAAACCCAACTTTGCTGGACATCCTGCTGAGTAATTTAATCTCAAATGGCTTGAAGCATTCCCCTGAAGAAAGTGAACTAAAAATTCAGATTGAAAAGAACACCTTACATATTTTAAATCAGGGTGAACCCTTAAAAAATCCAGAAAAACTTTTTCAAAGGTTTAATCGAGAGTCCAGAACTGCAACCGGCAGTGGTCTTGGCCTCGCTATCGTTAAAGAGATTTGTGATGTCGAGGGATTTAAAATTGACTACAACTTTAACGGCCAACATGGCTTCAAAGTGACATTCCAACCGTAATAAATTCAGAAAGTCTTCAGTATCAATTACCATATTTGTTCATTGAGAAATAACTCATCTTGATTGGCGTTAAGGAATCGACCAATACATAACCATACAGATAACTTCCAAAGATCTTTTTTTAAACCAGTAACTTCTCGCTGAGAAATTATGAGAAAAATTCTAATAGTATTACTTCTAATAATAGTGGCATGTGGGGCAACGTTTTACTTCCTATACAACAAGCCTCATCGAAATCCAGCTTCTGAGAAAGGAATTCGAATATCTTCCAAAGAACTTTTTGATCAATTTAGCAAAGATGAGGTTACCTCAAATACACAATACCTGGATAAAGTGTTAGAAGTTAGCGGAAAGGTTTTAGAGATTGAAGAAAATCAAAATCAAACAACGGTAATCATATTAGAAACGAACGATCCGATTTTTGGAGTTCGTTGTACCATGAATTCTAAAGTTGCTATAGATATTGCTGATTTTGTAACTGTGAAAGGAATTTGCACAGGGTACTTGTCGGATGTTGTTTTAACTAATGCCTCATTAACAAAAAACGATAGACATGAATAGGTTCACAAATTTCTTTACTAAACCAAAAATTCTAGGAGCACTGAGTATATCGACTCTTATTTTTATTGTGGTTAACTCTTGCGTGCACGACCCATTTCTTGATCCCTTTGCGCTTAATGAAGGAGAATATAGCACACCAGGATGTGTTTATAGTGGCGAAGTTTGCTTTGAAAGTAGTGTGCTTCCTATTTTTGTTTCCTCCTGCGCCCGCAGCGGGTGTCACGATGCTACATCACATGTAGAAGGTTACACCCTTACCAGCTATGCAAACATTATTCGAAAAGGAATTTCACCCGGTAACGCCTCGAGCAGTAAACTCTACAAAGTTCTTTTCGCGAGTGGCGAGGAAAGAATGCCACCTGATGCACCTCTATCCCAAGCGCAAAAAGATTCAATTAAAGCTTGGATAGATCAAGGGGCAAAAAATACTGTCAATTGCAACTGCTCATGCGATCAAACACAGTTCACATACGCAGCCATTATCCAACCACTGGTATCCACTCAATGTGTTGGCTGCCACAAGCCAGGATCTCTAGGAGGCAATATTGATCTTTCAAGCTACTCACTTATAAAAACACAAGTAAACAATGGGAAATTTCTTGGAACCATAACCCATGCAGCCGGGTATTCGCCTATGCCCCAAGGAAGTAAGCTCAGTGATTGTCAAATAAACCAAATCACAAGTTGGATTAACGCAGGTGCTGCAAATAATTAAATACCTTTAAAATGATTCGGATAGTAATTCTACTCATAGTTATCTTAAGCATGTCAGGTTGTTATTACGACAAGGCCGAAATACTTTATCCGGGGTCGGCCAATTGCAATGTGCCGCAAAATGTAACCTTCAGCTTAACCGTTCTTCCTCTCCTTAACTCACGTTGTAATAACTGTCATGGTGGCTCGTCACCGTCAGGGGGCATTGCATTAGATACCTATGCTAACGTTTTAAAATACAAGGAAAACGGAAAACTGATGGGCAGCATCAATTTTGCGTCTGGATATTCACCCATGCCTAAAAATTCCGGCAAGTTATCAGCCTGCGAAATCGGTAAAATCCAAGCCTGGATTGATGCCAATACACCTAACAATTAATTAACACTATATTATGAAACGTTCTCTATTTATTTTACTGAATAGCCTTGCCATTGCCGGCTTTTCGCAAACTGTTCAAATGACACGAAGTGGGCAGGTGTCCTTTTTCTCTAAGACACCCATGGAAAATATTGAAGCTGTAAATAATGAGGTGACCAGTTTAATCGATACTGGAAAAGGCGAAATCGTATTTGCGATCCTGATAAAGAGTTTCCATTTCGATAGAGCACTTATGGAGGAACACTTCAATGAAAACTATCTGGAGTCAAATAAATTCCCTAAGGCCACCTTTCAGGGAAAGATTACAAATTCGACAAAGATAGATTTTACGAAAAACGGCACTTACGAGGCAGCCATAGAAGGTGATTTAACTATTCATGGAATAAAACAGCGTCAAGCGGCAACCGGAACACTCGTAGTTGCAAATGGAAAAATTAGTGCCAGTTCGATATTTACAATTAAACTAGCCGATTACAAAGTTGAAATTCCTTCGTTAGTCGCTGAAAAGATTTCTAAAACTGTAGAGATACATGTTAACTGTCGCTATGAACCTAAGTCCTAATATGAATCGAAGCTTTATCATTGCCATTTTAGTTCTGCTTTCAGCCTCTGCCTTCGCTCAGGACGATCTGATGAAAATGTTGGAAGATGAAACGCAAGAGGTTCGTAAAAAAGATTTTACCACTGCCACGTTCAAAACAACAAGATTGATCAATGGACACTCAGTTGAAAATGTAGCTCCGGGTGTACTTGACTTTAGAATTTCACACCGCTTTGGGTTTCTTAGCAGCGGAGCTTACGAACTTTTTGGCCTTGATCAAGCCAGCATGCGTATGGGGTTCGACTATGGACTTACCAAGCGATGGATGATTGGCGTTGGAAGAAGCACCTATCAAAAACAGTTTGATGGATTCTCGAAGTTTAAATTCTTAAGGCAATCCAATCAAATGCCAGTAACCTTGAGCGCTGTAGGTGGAATTATGTATAAATCATTAAAGTTTGATAACCCCGATCAAGTAAATTTCCTTACCTCCAAATTATATTATTCAGGACAAATTCTATTGGCAAGAAAGTTTAGTGAAAGCTTCTCGCTACAACTTATGCCTACTATGATTCACTACAATCTGGTGGAAGGAGTTAATGATCCTAATGATGTATTCTCAGTTGGAGCCGGTGGAAGAATGAAACTTAGCAAACGTGTAAGTATCAATGCAGAATACTATTATCAACTGCCGGATTATAAATTACCAAATACAACAAACTCTGTTTCTATTGGATTTGATATTGAAACTGGCGGGCACGTATTTCAACTCTATGTTACTAATTCTTCAGGCATGACAGAAAGATCTTTCATTGCAGAAACCAATGGTAACTTCTTTAAAGGAGATATCCGATTTGGGTTTACCATCTCGAGGGTATTCACAATCGTTAAGCCTAAACTTTAAATATGCCTTTGGGCAAATCTTCTTCTCTGTCAATATCAGATAGAGTTGCTAGTTTACTGTACGTTAGATTAAGATTTTGAAAATCGACAATCGTTCTTTTAGCAACCGTGTTCGTGCTCCATTCTTTGTTGGCAAATAAATCTTTGTGTAATTGCTTCATTCCAAGCAAATAGTATCCGCCATCACGGGCTGGGCCGATTACGACATCATGTGCTTTTAACTGCTCAAACGCAGCGCTCAAGATTTCGCTTGTTAACTCTAAACAATCGGTGCCAATAATACACACATGAGCATAGCCATCTCGAAAGGCATTCTCAAAAGCATTGTACATCCTGATGCCAAGATCATTGCCTACTTGCAGCTTCTTGTGA
>JBBSBG010000314.1:0-4150 GCA_038251495.1 Cytophagales bacterium | reverse complement strand
GGTGGTTTTGGTATGGACTTCAACACAACAATGCTCGTGGCTGAGGTAATGGGTGCAGGCCATTCTTTTGCGGTGGCTATTTCAGCGCATACTGGTATTGGCACACTTCCAATTTTGTATTACGGTAATGATGCTCAAAAGAAAAAATATATTCCCAAGCTTGCTTCTGGTGAGTATAAGGCTGCGTATTGTTTAACCGAACCCGATTCTGGTTCGGATGCAAACTCTGGAAAGACAAAAGCAAAATTAACAGCAGATGGTAAGCATTATGTAATTAATGGCCAGAAGATGTGGATCACTAACGGAGGCTTTGCGGATGTGTTTGTTGTGTTTGCCAAAATTGATGATGATAAAAATTTAAGTGCATTCATTGTAGAGAAAGCCTTTGGTGGCATTACCATGAATGAGGAGGAGAAGAAAATGGGGATTAAAGGATCATCTACCCGACAAATCTTTTTCAACGATTGTAAGGTGCCAGTAGAGAATTTATTAAGCGAACGGGAGAATGGATTTAAGATCGCGGTAAACATCTTAAATATTGGTCGTATAAAACTTGGCGTGGCTGCAGTGGGTGGAAGTAAGATGGCCATTTCAAAAGCCATAAAATATGCAACTGAGCGCAAACAATTTGGTGTAGCGATTTCAACTTTTGGAGCGATTCAGCATAAGATAGCCGAAGCAGTTATAAGAATTTTTGCATCGGAATCTGCGCACTACCGGGCTGGACAAAATATTGATGATGCTTATAATGCATTAGTTGCTGGCGGAATGGATTCTGCAAAAGCAAGACTAAAATCATTGGAGGAATTTGCTATTGAGTGTGCAATTTTAAAAGTGCATGGTTCCGAAGTGTTGGATTTTAATGTTGACGAGGGCGTTCAGATTTATGGGGGCATGGGTTTTTCTGCGGAAGGCCCGATGGACCGCGCCTACCGCGATGCAAGAATTAACCGAATCTTTGAAGGCACCAATGAAATCAACCGCTTGCTTACGATAGACATGTTATTGAAGCGCGCCATGAAAGGTCATCTTGATTTAATGAATCCTGCAATGGCGGTTCAAAAAGAGTTGATGTCTATACCAGACTTTGGATCATCGGATGATACTGCTCTATTCGCAAAAGAAAAGAAAGCTTTGCGCAATTTGAAGAAAGCAGGCTTGATGGTATCCGGAGCGGCCATACAAAAGTTTATGGCTAAGCTTTCCGATGAGCAGGAGATACTTATGAACCTGGCCGATATGCTGATTGAAGGCTATGTTGCTGAATCCGTTATTCTCCGAGTAGAAAAATTGATTAGCATACGCGGTGAGAAAGCGTGTGAGTTGGAAAAGGAGATGGCTATCATTTATTTGCACCGTGCGATTGAATTGGCCGCTGCTGCTGGTAAGAGTGCGATTACTTCTTTTGCTGAAGGCGATGAACAACGCCTGATGTTAATGGGCTTGAAACGCTTCACGAAAATCGATCCCTACAACCTTAAAGAAGCAAGAAGGAAAGTAGCAAAAGTTGCTATAGAGAAAGGCGAGTATCCTTTTTGAGGATTTAGGCCTTATCACTTAGTAATGAAAAAACCCAGAAGAAATTCTAGGTTTTTTTATTTTATCAGCACAACTATTCGCCTTTCAAAGTATCAGCTGGATTAGTCATTGCAGTTTTATAAATCTGTGATGCAATCGTTAAAATTCCCAATGCTAATAATACAATTGTGCTGATGGCAACATCCCAGGCAGAAATGTTTACGCTATAGTATTGTAGTTGAGGTAGCATTTTAGAAAGAATAAAAACTGTGATTGGTGCCGAAATAAGTATCGCCCATACCAAAAGCTTCAAGTAATCTTTGGTTAGCAGTAATGCAAGGTTGTAAACATTGGCCCCCATAACTTTGCGAATGCTAACTTCTTTTGTTTTTGTTTCTGAGGTATAAACAACCATACCCAGCATACCCAGTAAAGAAATAGTTATAGCCAATAGTCCAAGAAAGCCGACAATTTTTAAAAGCACCTGGTAAGTTAGATATGATTCGTTTATCTCATCTTCAAAAAACTTGCCTTCAAATTTCTTAATCGTTGATAATGACTTCCAGGTGGTTTCCATATTGGTGAACAAACCAAATACATCAGAGGTGGTGACGTGCAGGTTTGCGTATTGATAGGCCGAGGGATTAGTTCTAAAAATGAATTCCTTTATAGGATAGCGCAACGGGGCAAAATGAAAATTCTTCAGCACACCAATAACTTCCAACTCTTGCCCATCTATATTGAAAGTTTGTCCAATTGCATCTATTGGGTTTTGTAGATTATAATGTTTTATGAACTCTTCATTAACAATGATGTGCCGCTCGCGCTGCTGCGATTCACCCGAAAAGTTTTGACCGGCTAAAAATTGAAATCCAAAATTGGAGATGTATTGAGTGTCAATAAATTGTTGTGATACTTCTGTGGAATCACTTTCACCGGAATGAATCCATGTAGTGGGTGAGCCGAGCCCCATTAACCCTGAAGAAAAAGAAATAGACTGAACTTCGGCCAATTTTGAAAATTCCCCTTTGAAAACCAGAGCATCCACATCCTGAAGTGGAACATCGATGATGTTCTTCTTTTGAAAGCCAAAATCAAAATTGAGCGAATATTGGTATTGTCGGTTAAAAACAATCAGCGAAAGAATGAAGCCAAACGAAAGTGCAAACTGAAACACAGTAAGTACCTTTCGTACACGCATGCCTGAGGTGCCGCGGGCATTAATCTTATTTTTGAGTGCCAGAATTGGATTTAATCTTGAAAAGTAAAGTGCAGGAAAAATTCCAGCAACAAGTCCTGTACCTAAAGCGAATAACATAAACAAGACCACCGTGCGCCAGGTAAGGCTTAAGTCAATTGAAGCGGAGGCCACCATCATACTCTGAAACTCTGAGCGAATCAAAACAAAGAGAAGAAGCGCACCAAGTAACGATACCATGGCGATCACTACGGTTTCAGTAATGAATTGAAAAAAGATTTGACTGTTTACACAACCCATCGTTTTGCGAAGTCCAATTTCTTTAGAACGTTTTAATGCACGCGCAATGGAAATATTGGTGTAGTTAAAGCATGCCGGTAGTAGAATAAGAATGGAAATGATAGCAAAGACAATCATACCCGAAGCTTCCCATTTAGGTCCGATGGCATTTCGATAATCAGGACCCATGGTAATATCATCAAGGGATTGAGAGTTAAAGGATACTTTGATCGGTGATCGGTTGTCAATGGGAGTCTTAATATGATCAAGATACTTTTGTAATATAGATTGTTTCGTGGTTTCGGATAACAGTACATAAACGTATTGATTGCGATAGTTTGTCCATTGATCGGTTAGCGAAAGTCGTGATTCGGGAAGTGTACTATAAGAAATCAATATTTCAAACTTAAGGTGCGAGTTGACAGGATGATCTTTCATAACTGCTCCAATCTCTAATAAGCCGCCTTGATCTAATTCAAGCATTTTGCCAACCACATCAGTAGTATTGAAAAATTTAATTGCTGCCGATTCAGTAATGATAATAGTATTGGGTTTACTCAAAGCTGACTCTCCATTTCCTGCCGTGATAGTATAAGTGAATACGTTTAAAAAATTCGGTTCAGCATAGTATCCTTGCAGTGGAAGTATTCCATTATCCATTATCACTTCTTCATTGAATCCAGAATGAATTCGAACCACTTCCCGAGCGTCAGGAAAACTCTCGCGGAGTTTGTCAGCTAAAACAATAGGAGCCGTGGCGTATTCTGCCGCTTCAAACCCTTCGGTTCGTGATGTCACAATGGTATAGATATTATCCTTGTTTACCTGAAAACTATCGTAAGTGCTTACATAACTTATCAGGGAGATAAACAATAAACTGACGGACATACCGACAGCCAAACCAAACACATTAAGAATTGAAAAATACCGATATTGGTAAAGGTTGCGTATAGCTACTTTTATATAGTTACGAAGCATATCAAGGGAGAATGAAGTGGAGGAATACGAACTAGGAGCTGCCTTTTGTTTTCGCCTTTTAATAGCGTATGAAAAAATCAGTAATAAAGTTTGTCTCCAATAAATGATCTTAGCTTTCGCTGGAGATTTTGTTTTTAGATTCTGATAAAACCATTCGTCTAAATCACCCACCAAATC
>JBBSBG010000313.1:0-4155 GCA_038251495.1 Cytophagales bacterium | reverse complement strand
TGGGTACTCAGTTGCTGAAATTTATAAAGCACTTGGTTACACGGTTCATAAAGTACAAATCATTAACGATCGCGGCATTCACATTTGCAAAAGCATGGCCGCATGGAAATTATTTGGCAATGGCGAAACACCAGCGAGCACTGGATTGAAAGGCGATAAGCTGGTTGGTAAGTATTATGTTGAGTTTGATAAGAATTTTAAAGCTCAATGTAAAGAACTAGAAGCAAAAGGATTGTCTAAAGAGGAAGCTGAGAAGCAAGCACCTATTATGAAGCTTGCTGTACAAATGCTTCAACAATGGGAACAAAAAGATGCGGAAATTCTAAAGCTCTGGAACGCCATGAACAGTTGGGTTTATGCAGGCTTTGATGCTACCTATAAACGCATGGGTGTGGATTTCGAAAAATTATATTACGAATCGAATACCTATTTACTTGGCAAAGAGGAAGTGTTGCGTGGTGTTGAGCAAGGGGTGTTCTTTAAAAAAGAAGATGGCTCTGTTTGGGTTGATCTTACTGCTGACGGACTTGATCAAAAAGTATTGTTGCGTTCCGATGGAACTTCGGTTTACATGACACAGGATATCGGTACTGCCATTTTACGCTTCCGCGATTTCCCTAAAATTGAAGGTCAGGTTTATACGGTTGGTAACGAACAAGAGTATCATTTCAAAGTATTGTTTTTGATTTTAGCCAAGCTTGGCTACCCTTGGGCCAATAAGTGTTATCATCTTTCGTATGGCATGGTCGATTTACCTACTGGCAAAATGAAAAGTCGTGAAGGCACTGTTGTGGATGCTGATGATTTGATGGACGAGATGGTGGAGGAAGCGGCAAAGCAAACTCGCGAGCTAGGCAAGATTGATGAAATGACTGAACAAGAAGTAAACCACTTGGCCGAAATGATTGGCTTAGGGGCGTTGAAATTCTTCTTGCTCAAAGTAGATCCTAAAAAAAGAATGATGTTTGATCCTGCAGAATCAATTCAATTGCAAGGGCACACGGGTCCGTTTATTCAATATACCCATGCACGAATAAAATCTATTTTACGAAAAGCAGAGTCACTAAATATCAAACCTGAGGTTGGCGATCTTAAAAAAGTAAATTCACTAGAGCCATCCGAGCGGGAAGTAATCTTTAAGATCAATCAATACACAACCAAATTACAGGAAGCTGGGCGCGAGTATTCTCCCGCCATAGTCGCTAACTATGCTTATGATTTGGCTAAGGAATATAATCAGTTCTATCAGGCTATTCCCATCTTTAACGAAGCGGATCCAATCAAATTAAAATTCAGAATAGCTTTTTCGCAAGTAACGGCTAACACAATTGAAAAGGCAATGGCTGTTTTGGGTATTCACGTTCCCGAAAGGATGTAGAGAAATCTCACATATCAAATCAGTAAATCGTTTTCCTATTGGAATTGTGCAACTATATGCTGCTAACAGATTGGTATTGTTTTTAAGGTGGACTAAACCTTTGGTAGAGCAATCAGTCTAAGCAATCATGATTAAAGAAGCACATCTATATAATCGGGCCGGGTTTGGAGTTCCTGTACAGGAGGTTAAGTTAAAATCTCCAACAGCTTTGTTGTCTTCAGCTTCCCGCGAGAACCCAATTAAAACTATTGACCTTCCTGAAGTTGACTCTCAGGAGATGGTTAAAATGACGAAGGAAGAACGAAAGAAAAAATTTCAAAAGTCAAAGAAGGATGTCCTGCTTCTCAATGCAACCTGGCTAGAACAAATGTCTTCCCCAGATGCATTTGTGCGCGAGAAGATGACTTTCTTTTGGCACGATCACTTTGCATGTCGTACGCAGGCAGCCTATTTAGTTCAACAGCAAAACAATGTTATTCGCAAGCATGTTTTAGGATCGTTCAAAAATTTATTGACAGCAGTATCGAAAGATCCGGCCATGCTTCTGTTTCTGAATAATCAACAAAACAAAAAAGATAGTCCTAACGAGAATTTTGCGCGCGAAGTAATGGAACTCTTCACATTAGGACGAGGTAACTATACGGAAACGGATATTAAAAATGCAGCACGTGCATTTACTGGTTGGGCATTTAATCCCAAAACCGGAGAATATATTTTCAGTCCTCGCGTGCATGATGAGGGTATAAAGAATTTTCGCGGTAAGCGCGGAAATTTTTCAGGTGATGATATTCTTGAATTCATTCTGGAGGATAAACAAACAGCAGAATTTATCACCAACAAAATCTGGAATTACTTTGTAAGTCAGGATGCGGTGGATAAAGAAATTGTCAAATCATTGTCTGCCGGATTTTATCAATCAGGATATGATATAGATAAATTAATGAAGTCAATATTTCAATCTTCATGGTTTTATGAGGATAGGTTTATGGGCAATCGGATCAAATCACCTGTTGAATTGATAGTTGGTATTCAGGTGCATACCGGGGGCTCGTTTGCGGATGAAACTTCACCGCTCTTCATCCAACGAGCGCTCAGTCAAATTTTATTTTATCCGCCAAACGTTGGAGGCTGGCCTCAAGGTCGTGAATGGATTGATAGTTCGAGTCTTACATTTAGAATGTCACTACCAGCGGTCATGCTCAGAAATGCAGAGTCGACCATTCAGGCCAAGGATGATGGCGATGTAAATAATTTAACGAATCAGGTAAAAAAATCGCAGGTCTCTTTTTCAGTAGACTGGACACCCATTGTCAATCGATTTATTAAGGACACAACTGAAAGCACGCTATCAGAAATTGAATCATTCTTATTGTCTCGACCAACCACTGCCGAAAATAGACTTCTGGTTTCAAAATATGCTAGTGGTGCCACCGATGATCTGGAAATGGTGAAGCGCGCTTATGTGTCCTATATGTCATTACCGGAATATCAATTGAATTAGTTATGAGCACACGAAGAGATTTTCTAAAACAATCAGCCCTTGTAACAACGGGGTCTTTACTTATTCCAAGTTTTCTTAAAGCGTTTGATCGTCCTTCGCTTGCACCTGGCGATAAGAAACTAATTGTTATTCAATTGTCGGGTGGCAATGATGGGTTGAATACAGTCGTTCCGTATCGTAATGATCAATACTATCAACTGCGACCACAACTGGCATTAGCTCCCGATCGTGTATTGAAGGTCTCTGATGAGCTGGGGTTTCATCCGGCTATGCAAAAGCTACAAAGTTTGTATGATCAAGGTTATGTAAGTGTGTTGAATAATGTAGGGTATCCCAATCCCGATCGCTCACATTTTCGATCAATGGATATTTGGCACACGGCTGCTGACTCAAAGGAATATTTAAATACAGGTTGGATTGGCCGATACCTGGATGCTCAATGCACCGATTGTGCGGCAGGGCATGAAGCCATTGAGATTGATGATGTTCTCGGGCTTGCTTTGAAAGGTGAAAGGCAAAAGGGAATTGCATTAAGGAATCCAAAAAAACTACACGATACCTTGCAGGGAAATTTGTTTAGGAAATTGAGTGAACAAAATCATTCATCCCTTTCAGAAGAACCTTCAGTTGCTTATCTGTATAAAACGCTTGCTGAAACAGTTTCCTCGGCTGACTACATTTATAGCAAATCAACTATTTCAAAAACTTCCGTTGATTATCCGCAGACAGATTTCGCCAATCGTTTAAAAACAATTGCTCAATTGATAAACTCAGGAATTGATACGCGAGTTTATTATACGTCACTTTCAGGATTTGATACTCATGTTCGCCAGGCGAATGACCATGAGCGATTGTTAAAAATGTATAGCGAAGCGGTTCATGCCTTTGTTACCGATCTCGAATCAGCTGGTACGTTTGATTCTTCTATGATCATGACGTTTTCAGAATTTGGCCGAAGAGTTTCTCAAAATGCAAGTGTTGGTACCGACCATGGAACAGCCAACAACCTTTTTATGATTGGAAAATCGTTGAAGCAAAAAGGGTTTATTAACGAAACTCCGGATTTACATAAACTTGATCAGGGAGATTTGATTCACACCGTTGATTTTCGCAGCGTGTATGCGACTTTGTTGGATCGGTGGTTAGAGACAGATGCGCCAGCTGTGTTAGGTAAAAAATTTTCATTGCTAAAATTTGTTTAAACTGAGTTAAAACTTTTTGCAATCTTTAGCCTGAGGAAAGCCTATGAAATATCTTCTTGCAGGCGAAGAGACAT
>JBBSBG010000312.1:0-4173 GCA_038251495.1 Cytophagales bacterium | reverse complement strand
GCTTTTTCGCTTATTAATGTTGGTGGGTTGGCGATGGGCATGGCCGTTTCTGCACCTACATGAATGCGAATTCATTCACTAATTTATTAAATACCAACATAAGGCATGCCGCTCTAATAAAGGCGGGTTATGTCAATAATATAAAACTTTAAAGAAAAGATGCCAACACCTGCTACACGGGACACCGCTCTCGCAACTCGCAATAATCTTTTATTCATACGAGTGTAGTAAAAAACTGTGTTGAATGCACCAGGCTATCAGAATACATATTCTGTTAATAGAAAATAATAGCAATACTATAGTTTCAAGAACTTCATGAATCAGATAATTAGGCCGCGGGTCAGGCCAAAGAAAACAACAATTAACAATTAATGTTATTGGAATTTTAATTTAAATCAACAGTTTAATTTCATGAAACGAAAACTTATCTACCCACTCGGTGTTTAATAAGTAAATTCTTCAACAAAATAAAAATTATGAAAAATCTACTTGTTATTTTATTTGCTTTGATAGCATCTATTGCGTTCGGTCAAACAAAAGATGTGGTTGACATTGCTATTGGATCAAAAGATCACACCACTCTTGTTGCGGCTGTGAAAGCTGCCGACTTGGTTGCAACGCTCAAAGGCAAAGGTCCTTTCACAGTGTTTGCACCTACCAATGCGGCATTTGATAAGTTGCCTGCAGGAACTGTAGAAAATTTATTGAAGCCAGAGAACAAAGAACAATTGGCAAAAATTTTAACCTACCACGTGGTAAGTGGAAATTTGGATGCAGCAGCAGTTGCAGCTGCTATTAAAGCGGGCAAAGGAAAGGCTGTTTTAACTACGGTAAGTGGTGGAAAATTGACTGGTACCTTAGATGGCACTAAAGTTAAATTGACGGATGAGTCTGGAAATTCTGCCTATGTTGTTGTCGCAGATTTGAAGGGCAGTAATGGTGTTGTTCATGTAATTGATGGCGTTGTTCTTCCGAAATAAATTTTTTTCAATTCAATTTAAAAAGCTCTTTGATAATTTTCAAAGAGTTTTTTTATGTCATGAGTTTTGTAACACTAGCGTCAAGCATAGTCTCCCATTTGGGGGACGATGCCTGCTTGTACTCACATTGCCTGAATATTAATATTCTGCTTTAACTTCTTGCTAAAAGGGGATTCTTGAAAATTCATTTTAAATCGGCTTCGCCATTCGTATCGTCCCCGAGGCGGGAGACGATACTTGACATAGTTTGTTTGACATTGTAAATGACCAGACTTCATCGTATGAATATATTTCTCTAATTTTTTTCCGAAAGGTTGATTCCAATTTCAAGCATCGTCTCCCGTTTCGGGATCTATACTAATTTGAAACTACATCGCCTGAATATCCTTCTCTAACTCTTTCCCGAAAGGTTGATTGTAAAAACGTTTACCAGTTGCTTTACTCAACGCATTGGCAACGGCTGCAAACATAGGTGGCAACAACGGCTCACCAAGCCCGGTTGTGTCAGGTCGATGTCAAGCATCGTCTCCCGTTTCGGGGCCGATGCGTATTTGAAACTACATCGCCTTAATATCTTTCTCTAATTCTTTCCCGAAAGGTTTACCAGCACCATCTACAATGCCGCCTTCACTCAAAGGCGAAACCCATCGCTCATTCGAGCTAGTATTGATGTTGATCCTTTCCTTTCATTTTAGTTTATAGGCTACTACAGAATTCTTAAAAAAAGTGGGTACATAAACAATCTTATTTTTTGGATCGTACCCAATATCGGCTGTGTTTCGCTTTTGATCGCGGGTGTCGAGCAGGATTTCTATTTTTCCGTCCTTATCCAGATAATAAATCAATCCAATCCAACACGAGATAATGTAATCTCCATTTCCAATGGGCTCAATCCCATCCCCACCAATTTCCATGGCAGCAAGGGACACTGTTTTTTTGTCGAGGCCTGCTTTCAACACTCCTGTACCCATTAGAATATACAACTCATTGCCAACTGCTTTCAATCCATTTACTCCTTTTAAATCGCTCATGTAAAGTTCTGCCTTTCCATTTTTAACCTGGTAAACATTGCCCAGTTTTGAATCTGAAACATATACAGTTCCTTTGCCATCAATTGTGATGTCGTTCAGGCCTTGCGAACCTTCTACATTTATTTTTGATTCAACCCTACCAGATGCAGTGTTAATAATAATAACTTCGGAAATATCTGCCACATAAAGTTTCTTGTCCCAAAGGCCCATTCCTTTAGGCGCATTAAGACCAGTTACCCAAGTGGCGTTAACAATCTTTCCGTTCTTATCGAGTTTGCCAACTCCGCCCTTGCCATCAGCATCCCAAGGTTGCCCATCGATTAGTGTTACATAAAGTCCATCCTTATAAAACAATACAGATTCAGGGGTAGCCAATGTGGTGTCGCTTTCCCAAATTTTTTCCAGTTTATGTTGAGCCATAAGGGTGTTGGCAATAAACAATAGGAGAATTGAAATCTTGGTTTTCATAATCATTAGGTTATATTTTGAAAGGTTAACTCAACAAAATTGATTTTATTTAACGGGATCAGAATGATAAAGTAACAAATTTTAACATGCATTGCATACCACTTAGGAAAACAGTTTCGCAGAGATCTCGCTTTGTTGCATAATTTTGTACTCAACTGAAGAATCTGGCGAGTGAAAATAAGAGATGAATTTTTGTGCACGTATGTAAATACCAACACGCATTAGTCAACGATGTGCCGTGTTAATGGGTCGCTCATGAACTTCGAACCATTTTATAAAGAATTTAATGTGCAGCCTGGTGATAAGAATTACAAAGCTGAAAGTGAAAGAATAAAGATTTGGTAGACGGCTTTCATGATCTCAGAAGGCTCGTCTTGACTTAGTGCTTGGGCTGAGCCTCTGATTTAATTTCTTCAAACTCAACATCAGCCGCATTCGTATTTTTTTGTTCAGATATGGGTACTGCGCAGCCACCCGAGCCGCAGCAACCAGTATTAGTTAAGGCTTGAAATAAAAAGAACACAGCGATCATTCCCGCAAGGGGATCATGATTTAGTATCGCCTGATAAGCTATATAACCTCCTAGCACCAAACGCAGCCAGCGCATGAAATGCCAATTGGTAAAAAGTTGTGTTTTGTAATTTAATAGTGTGTTCATGTGTTTTACGTTTGTTAACTTTTGGTTGGGCTAATATTCTTTAATCCTAAAATAACCAACAACCTGATTAATAATATCCATGGCAGTCCGTGCAGTAAAGTATCAAACCAATCCATGGGTTGCATGCCCGCAGCTCCACCCAGTAGCCATTTTAGCTTCCCCCAGATGTGTGGCTCGGGAAAGAATGGTGCTAAACCAAGGGTAACGCAAGCCATTCCTACTAATCGCCAGTCATTCCAGAATTTCATACTTATATGTTTAACCTTAAATGCTGATGCAAATCTACGAGTATAGAAAATGGATTTATGTGACATCGATCACATAGGAGTAATGAAACGAGGTTGGCTAAATAAACTTATAGACTCGATCAAAAAAAACAACTAGTCACTCTCCCATGCCCTTAGGCGATTTGATAGGCCAACAATTTGTTCCTGCATGTTTGTAATGCGTTGCAGCAGGTGATTGATAGTTTCAATTCCCTCTAGGTTAATGTCTAGTTCAAAGTGCAACCGAACTATTTTTTCCAATCGATCGAGTTGGGATAGCGGTAGAAATATATTCTCTTCAATAACCACTGTCTCAATCATGCCATGTTGCTCTAGCGAATGAATGAAAGACAACTCTATCTTATGATGAACACAAAATTCAGTGGCCGGTATCATATCGTCAGGTTGCATAATCTGTTATTTAAGTTGCGATAATTCAGTAACTAAGGCGCGTTGCTTTTCGGTAAGGTTGGTAGGTAATGCTACCTGATAGGTAACATACAAGTCTCCGAACATACCATCTTGCTTATAAATTGGAAAACCCTTTCCTTTCAATCTTACTTTTGTTCCGGATTGCGTTTCGGCACTTACTTTCATTTTTACTTTTCCATTCAGTGTATCGATGGTAGTCTCGCCACCCAACAAGGCAGTGTATAAATCCAACGTTGCTGTCGTGTATAAATCATTACCAGTGCGTTTGAACTGCGAGTTATCAGCAATTTGAAATGTGATATATAAATCGCCAGCAGGTCCACCATTCGTGCCCGGTG
>JBBSBG010000311.1:0-4176 GCA_038251495.1 Cytophagales bacterium | reverse complement strand
TCGATAGGATTTGTCCCTACCATGGGGGCTCTCCATAAGGGACATTTGGCTCTTATCGAGGCTTCGCAGCGCGAAAACAGCAAAACGATTTGCAGCATTTTCGTTAATCCAACCCAATTCAACAATGCCGAGGATCTCGCAAAATACCCTCGAACTTTAGAGAAAGATGTTAACCTTCTTTCGAAAGAAGGATGCGATATTCTTTTCTGTCCGCCACCCGAAGAAATGTATTCCAAAACCTCACATTTAAAATTTGATTTTGGATCGCTTGATAAAGTAATGGAAGGTAGTTTTCGACCAGGTCATTTTAGTGGCGTGGCTCTTGTTGTTTCAAAACTTTTCAACATAGTAAATCCAGATCGTGCTTATTTCGGCCAAAAGGATTTTCAACAATATAAAGTCATTGAAAAACTTATAGAGGAGTTAAAATTTAATGTCACCCTCAGAAGTGTGCCGATCGAACGGGAATCCGATGGTTTGGCGATGTCTTCACGAAACAGCCGCTTAACTGTTGATCAACGGAAAAATGCGATTGTTTTTTATGAATCATTAGTTCAGGCAAAAATATTGTTGAAAAGTGGTTCCAATCTAAAATCTACTCTCGAAACCATCAAAGAAAATGTTTCTAAAAAGGACGGAATAAAACTTGAATATCTTGAATTGGCGGACACAGCAAACTTAATGCCTTTGGAAAACGTTTCGCCTAAAGCCATACTTCTTATCGCTGGCTATGTGGGCGAGGTTAGATTGATTGATAATTTATTACTAGCAGAATGAGAATTGAAGTTTTAAAATCTAAAATACACCGGGTAAAAATTACAGAGGCAGAGCTACATTATGTTGGCAGCATTACGCTGGATCAAAAACTTATGGAAGCCGCTAATTTGATTGAGGGTGAAAAAGTGCAAATTGTTAACATTAACAATGGCGAGCGGTTGGAAACCTACGTGATAAAAGGTGAAGCTAACTCAGGCACCGTTTGTCTTAATGGACCTGCTGCTCGCAAAGCTCAGGTGGGTGATATTGTTATTATTATTTCTTATGCTTCCATGGAAATTGAAGAAGCAAAAAAATTTAAACCATCTTTGGTTTTTCCTGATCCTGAAAATCGCTTAAGTTAACCTTCGAATTTAATCCTGACCAACTTGCACCCTAAGCTCAAAGTCTTACTTCAGTATACAGTAATGATAGGCATAACAGCCACATTGCTCTGGCTTTCCTTACGCGGACTAACGGTAGCAGAAGGTGAAGATAAATCTGAATTTATCTGGAATGCCTGGAGGAGATGTGACAAGGGTTATCTTTTGATTATGGCCTTAGTGGCGATGGCCAGCCACCTTTTGCGCGCAGTGCGCTGGAAAATGATGTTGCAGCCATCTGGTAATAATGTAAAACTTAGTAATAGTTTCCTATCGCTTATGATTGGTTATCTTGTTAATATGGCAGTGCCTCGCGGTGGTGAAGTATCACGTTGCTACAACTTGTATAAGCTGGAAGAAACTCCAGTTGAAGTTTCATTTGGAACGGTTGTAGTTGAGCGATTGGTTGATTTGGCATGCCTGATTATTTTGATTGGTCTTTCTTTTATTGTTGAGTGGCAGAGACTAAAGGCATTTATCGACACATTAGATTTTTCTTCTTCAGGCAAGTCATCGTTTCCCATTTGGATAGTGATAGTTATAGTCGTGGTAATAATACTTGCAGTTGGAGTTTACATGTTGCGTAAAAATGAAAAGCTCCGTAAAATTTTGATTGGCTTTAAAGTGGGCTTTCTATCTATATTTCGATTAAAGAATAAATGGCTTTTTGTTTTTTATTCATTCGGAATTTGGGCACTCTATTTTTTGATGAGTTACTTTGTGGTGATTGCATTTCCTGAAACGCGTGATCTTGGTATGAGTGCTGTGCTTACCTTGTTTGCCATCGGTTCCATTGCCATGGCAGCTCCTCTGCCGGGTGGTGCGGGGTCGTATCATACCTTAGTGCCACTTGGGTTGGTGATGCTGTATAATCTACGAAAGTCTGATGCCATTGCGTTCGTATTTATTTTTCATGGCTGGCAAACAATAATCATGATTATAGCCGGTGTAGTATCTTTGATTGTCAGTTATCTCATCATTCGATGGAAGAAAGTGCCCGTAAAATAGCTGATCTAACAGAAGCCAAAGTGGTTGTGAAAGCGTGGCAGCAAGCCGGGCTGAAAGTAGTTTTCACCAATGGCTGTTTTGATTTGATTCATCTAGGCCATGTTGACTATTTGGAAAAAGCTCGGAACCTTGGCGATAAACTAATACTTGGGCTAAATACCGATGACTCTGTTAGTCGCTTTAAAGGATATGAAAGACCGTTGCAGGACCAGAACTCCAGAGCCCGGGTATTGGCTGCCATGCAGTTTGTAGATTTGGTTGTTTTTTTCAATGAAGACACCCCTTTGAATTTAATTTCTGAACTTGTTCCCAATATATTGGTTAAGGGAAGTGACTATTTGACAGAAAACATTGTTGGCGCAAATGTTGTTGAAAAGGCGGGAGGGGTGGTGAAGACAATCGACTTTGTGCCGGGATATTCGACCACTCGGATTGTAGAAAAAATAAAAAAACAAACTTTATAAATTATGGGCGCTTTAATTATTACAGGGTTCTTCATGTTAGTGGGTTGGCTTGTAAGTAACAGGCTGAAGAACAAATTCAAAAAGTATTCTGAAATCCGCTTGACGAAAGATTTAACGGGTGGCGAAATTGCGAAGCTAATGTTAGCTGACAATGGCTTACAAGATGTAAAAGTTATTTCCGTTGAAGGTCAGTTATCAGATCATTATAACCCAGCCAATAAAACGGTTAATCTTAGTCATGATGTTTATCATGGCCGGAATGCGGCAGCTACTGCGGTGGCGGCACACGAATGTGGGCATGCGGTGCAACACGCTAAAGCATACAGTATGCTTCAGTTTCGTTCGGCTATGGTGCCAGTACAAAACATCAGCGCGAAGGTTATCAATATGGTTTTCCTAGGCATGATGTTCGGAGCCTTTTTGTTTAAGGGATTATTTTCAATGGATGTTGCATTGATGGTAATTATAGCATGTTATGGAGTGTTTGCGCTCTTTGCGTTGGTCACTCTACCCGTAGAATTTGATGCCAGCAAGAGAGCATTGGCCTGGATTGAAGCGCGTGGAATAGTTACTCGTCAGGAACATGATATGGCTAAAGACGCACTGAACAGCGCAGCAATGACGTATGTGGTTGCAGCTATTGGTGCCGTTACTATGTTGTTGTATTATGTTATGATCTTCTTGGGGAGAAGAGATTAAACAATTCTAAAATAGATTTAGAGGTCTGCCTTAAACCGCAGACCTCTTTTTTTTGTTTCTGAAAAGAAGTTAACTTGAGACGCTATGAATTTTGAATTATCAGAAGAACAATTGGCGGTGCAGGCAGCCGCCCGCGACTTTGCTCAAACAGAATTATTACCTGGAGTTATTGAGCGCGACACCGATCAAAAATTTCCGATCGAACAAATTAAAAAAATGGGCGAATTGGGGTTTATGGGTATGATGGTAGACCCCAAATATAATGGGGGCGGCATGGATACCATTTCGTATGTGTTGGCAATGGAAGAAATTTCAAAAGTAGATGCCTCGGCTTCGGTGTGTATGTCAGTGAACAATTCGTTAGTGTGTTGGGGGCTTGAGAGTTTTGGTAATGAAGAACAAAAGGAAAAATACCTGAAGCGATTAACAACGGGAGAAATTATAGGCGCATTCTGTCTTTCCGAACCTGAAGCCGGGTCAGATGCAACCAGTCAGCGCACAACAGCTGAAGATAAAGGTGATTATTATTTATTAAACGGAACGAAGAATTGGATTACCAATGGAAAGAGCGCCAGTGTGTATGTGGTAATCGCACAAACCGATGCTTTGAAAAGACACAAAGGTATCAACGCATTAATTGTTGAGCGCGGCATGGAGGGTTTTGTGGTGGGGAAGAAGGAAGATAAGATGGGAATTCGCGGCTCAGATACTCATTCATTAATGTTTACGGATGTGAAAGTTCCTAAAGCAAATAGAATTGGTGATGATGGATTTGGATTTACGTTTGCCATGACAACCTTAAATGGTGGCCGGATTGGGATTGCATCGCAAGCTTTGGGAATTTCCGCAGGAGCGTATGAGTTGGC
>JBBSBG010000310.1:0-4188 GCA_038251495.1 Cytophagales bacterium | reverse complement strand
GCTAGTTTATTTGTGTAGAGGTGGTAAGCGAAGGGCAAAAACTCTAACACGGTGGCCTCTATGTCGGGTTTGAAACAACACTTACCACATCCCGTTTTGCAATGTATTGTGGTGGTGGTTTGAAAAGACGCAATCAGCTGATCCAAGCTTTCAAACAGTAGATTAACGGCTGCAACCTTTTCCCTCATGCGCATTTGCAAAAGTACATAAATGACGCTAACCAAGTTCGTCACATTAGGTGCTCGCATTCACTGAACAGAGTTATAAGATCGTTTGAATGGCTATGTCCCTTCTAAAATAATAGCTGCTATTCATATCAGAAAATAAAAAAAACCCGATAATTCGGGTTTTTTTTTATTGGTGATGACCGCGTTTAAATTGAGCCTACCAGAAAATGGCATACAATAGCGTACAGATAATCATGATAATAATCGCGCCAATGTTAAATGTCGGAGTTGTCTTAAATAATTCTGCAGTTAGGTTAATTCCTTTTTCATTCACCTTGCCTTTGCCTTCCAGGTAACTGATGATAAGAATGATTCCAATAGAAGCCAATGCGGTTATCATCATTTGGTTCATAAAAGGAATCGTAACAAAAATGGCAGCATCAGACCAACCGTTTGGTGCCACTTTAAAATACATAGCAATGGGTATGGAAAGAATAACGCCCCAGATAGCAGCATTGTTGGTAGCACGCTTCCAGAATAAACCTGTGAGGAACACTGCCAAGATTCCAGGACTCACTACACCCGTATATTCCTGAATGAACTGAAAGGCTTGCCCTAAGTTTCCAAGCAGGGGCGCAATTACCATGGCAATCACTAAGGCAACTGCGCCACTAATGCGACCTACATTAACAGTCACTTTATCAGAAGCATTTTTATTTATATAGGGACGGTAGATATCCATCGTAAAGATTGTGGACGTAGAGTTAAGCATGGAAGCCAATGAAGAAACAATCGCAGCAGCCAAGGCAGCCATCACTAATCCTTTTATACCTGCGGGAACAAAGCTGCGGATCAACCAAGGCAAGGCATTATCATTTATTACTGTACCCTCTTTGCTGAGAAAACTTGGGTCGAGCGATTCAGTGGTTAAATGTCCGGCATCAGAATTCATTACGAAAGCAATGATACCCGGAATCACAACAATCAATGGAATAATCAACTTCAAGAAAGCAGCTAGCACAATTCCTTTTTGTGCTTCTTGTAAACTTTTTGCTGCCAATGTGCGCTGGATAATATATTGATTGAAGCCCCAGTAATAAATATTAGCCACCCACAGCCCACCAATCAACACAGATAAACCCGGTAAGTCCCACCAGGCATCTCTGCCATCGGGCGTTATGATCTCTCCTTTTGAAATAATCATTGAAAACTTTTCAGGGACGGTATTATACACATACACCATACCATCAATTACATTTCCGGTAGGTGAAACATGACCCAAGGCAATCCAGGTTGTTACTAGTCCACCAAATACGAGCAATACTACTTGTACTACATCCGTCCAGGCAACAGCAGAAAGTCCACCCCAAAGCGAATACGCTGCGGCAAAGAGGCCTAATCCAATTACACTGTACATCATCAAGCTACCATCACCAGTACCAATTACAGTATCCATCGCACGCGCTCCCAGGTATAAAACTGTGGTAAGATTCACGAATACAAAGAGCGCAATCCAAAATATCGCAAGAATGGTTTTTAAGTTTTTACTGAAACGCTTTTCAACAAATCCTGGAATGGTATAAATGCCTTTGTTAATAAAAATCGGGAGGAAGAATTTACCCACAACAAGCAGCGTGATAGCCGCCATCCACTCATAACTTGCAATGGCAAGCCCAACCGCAAAGCCGGATCCCGACATACCAATAAATTGCTCGGCCGAAATGTTTGCCGCAATCAACGAGGCACCAATCGCCCACCAGGGCAACGACTTGCTAGCAAGAAAATAATCTTCTGCATTTTTTTGGTGACCGTCTTTTTCACGCGACACCCAAAGGCCGATGCCAAGGATAAGGGTGCAGTAGGCTCCAAACACAATAATATCAAGTGGGGCTAAACTCATAAGGCTTTAAAGAATTAGGTAAATACTTCAACGTTTACTTATAGAAAGTCATGTTTGCTGAACATGAACACCATCTACAAGGTCAACCGAATAAAAGTCAGGTTCTTTTTTGAAAGAAGCAACATATTTCTTTTTGATCTGATCCTTAAATTCTTCAATGGCATCTTTCTTTACCAGGTTAATCGTGCATCCGCCAAAGCCACCACCCATTTGACGGGCACCGAAAACAGTATTATGAGAATCCTGTGCCAATTGAACGAGCAAATCTGATTCCGCACAACTTACCTCATACTCTTTGCTTAAACCCCAATGGGTTTCAAACATTTTCTTACCAAAGCCAACCAAGTCATTTGCTTTTAAAAGTTGAGCCGCTTGTTGTGTTCTTTCTATTTCATTTACGATAAATTGACATTTTATAAAAACATCGGCATCAACCTTCGTTTTTAAAAGAACCAAGTCTTCATTGCTTACATCCCGTAAGGATTGAATGGTAGGTTTTATCTTTTGAAGCTCATAAACTCCTGCCTCGCAGGCAGCCCGCCTGTCGTTGTAAGCGGATGAACCTAGTTCGTGTTTTACTTTGGTATCAATCAATAAGATTTCAGCATCCACAAAATTGATGGGTAAAATTTCATGGGTAAGACTTCTGCAATCGAGTAACAAAGCTGAGTGTGCTTGTCCAAATAAACTTGCGTACTGATCCATGATGCCGCAACGCACCCCGGCAAACTCATGCTCTGCCTGTTGAGCAATTTTAGCAAGTTGCAATCGACTCAATTTTAAATGAAACAGCTCGTTGAATGCATAAGCAATACCACAGCACAATGCAGCCGATGAAGACATACCTGCACCTGTAGGAATATTTCCTCCAAACACACAATCAATCCCAGAAATGGGTAAACCCATTTTCATAAACCCATCGGCCACACCCATCATATAATGGAACCAAGATCCGCCTGGACTCAACTCTGAAAGTTTAAATGAAAATGAATTTTTGAAGTCTATTGAATAAAAATTACACTGATCGTTACCATTTGAGGCCACAGCAAAAGCAATGCACTTATCAACTGCAGCTGGCATAACAAATCCGTCATTGTAGTCGGTGTGCTCGCCAATTAAATTAATTCGCCCGGGAGCAATTACTAGCAAGGGTTCGCTTCCAAATTTATCTTGAAAAACTTTAGTGACAGAATGTGTAAGAGTCATTTTTTAATAATAATGGTTTTAAAAGTAATGGTTTGATGGCTGATCAAAAAATTGATTAAGGCATTTCGTTGGTGACCGCTATCGAACAAAACTCTCCAACATCGAACATTGTTTGTAACCAAAGAGCTCGAAAAATGCTGTAAATCAATGATTATGGGCTTGGTACAACCTTTGACAATAGCAAAGCAATTAAATCTCTGAACTATGTTGAAAAATTATCTGGTGCTTTTCATTCGAAATCTCAGAAGACAAAAATTATTCTCTACCATTAACCTGCTCGGGCTTACCGTCAGTATTGCCAGCACGGTGCTGATCTATTTATATGTAACCAACGAGTTTAGTTACGATCGCTTTCATGCAAATGCCGATCGCATTTATCGGGTAAACCAAACTTTTATCTGGGGCGAAGGTGACGATGCTCAATTTGCTTCTACCGGCCCCGGTGTTGCAACAGCTCTCAGCGAAGAATTACCTGAAGTTGAAAAGCTTACCAGCATTTTTACTCCCGGCAATTTTGTGATCTCCTACACCAACCCAAAAGGAGATGTGATTTATTTCGAAGAAGATAAAGTGCTGGCCGGAGATTCGAATTTCTTTCAAATGTTCAACTTTCCCTTACTGGCTGGCAATCCATTAACTGCCATGCAACAAGCAAATAGTATAGTACTAACTGAATCGACTGCTAAAAAATATTTCGGCACTGAAAATCCGCTGGGCAAACTTGTTCGACTGGGCAAACAAGAAAACCAACAGACCTATGAAATAACGGGAGTAGCTGCTGACCTACCTGAAAATTCTTATATCGAGTTTGATGCACTTCTTTCTATGAACAGTTTCCCTCAAGTAAAGAGACTCTATTGGAGTTGGATATGGACGCAGTTAGAAACGTATATACTTTTTAAAGAAGGAACTGAT
>JBBSBG010000309.1:0-4190 GCA_038251495.1 Cytophagales bacterium | reverse complement strand
GGTCTTATTATTAATTTCTTAGATCGGAAGTAAGGCACAACCATCAGGCCAACGAATCGTTTTTTTTGACCTAACCATTTTTAGAGGTAACAAAATTACGAATTGAGTTATTCAGTGAGCGTTGTCTTTATTATCTTGACCCGCAAAAGATATTGATGAGTTGGCTCAATAAATTACAAACCCGATGGAAAGTTGACAGCCTTTGGCAGGTAGTTGTCATTCTTATTGTATTTGCGTGTACAGGTTTTACTGTTCTGTTGATTAAGAATCCACTTTTTGAATATTTTTTTCCAACAGGAGAAAAACCAGTTTGGGCAAGTGCTTTATATTGGATTTTAATTTTACCGGTTTATAATGGTTTTTTATTGTTTTATGGATTTATTTTTGGTCAATTCCGTTTTTTTTGGGATTTTGAGAAACGGTTTCTTAGTAGAATTATATCAGTTTTCAACAAAGGAAATAGTGATTGAAATTTTATTCTGACAATTTATTAGGTGAACTTATTTATTGTATCCAATTTTAAAAAAACCGTATTTTTCTATCACAAACTCTTAAAATTTAACCATGAAAAAAATTTATTACTTGATTTTGGCAGGAGTAGTTTTCGCGTCTTGCTCGTCCCCAAAATATACGGCCAGCTTTAACTCATACGAAAAGTATGCCGCTAAACCACAAGCCCAACCTACTGCACCAGTAGCCGTTGCTCCAACGCAAGAGGTTGCTTTGGCAAGCGTATCTGCTGCCCCTGTTGAGTTAGCAAGAGAAACAGCTCCATCAACCGCTGTTAAAAAAACGTATGTCCAAATGAATAAAGTGGAACGCAAAGCCCTTCGCAATCACGTACGTTCTGAAGTTAGAACGTACGTGAAAGAACACAAAAAAAATCATTCAATTGAGTCAGCAAAAGCAAATAAGGGAATGGATAATGATCTGAAACTAGCTGCTATTTTCGGTGCCGTTGGCCTTGTGGCATTGATTATCAGTGGCAATGTGTTTTATATTATTGGAGGGATTGCGCTGATTATTGGTGTCGTATTTTTTGTGAAATGGTTAGTAAGGCAATAATATAAGTTGACAATAAATATAAAGGCCTGATTGAATTTTCAATCAGGCCTTTATTATCTCTAGCGCTTTTAGTTTACTTCCTCAAACCATCAGCAAGCAGTATAACTTTATTTTTAAGTACTTCTACAACGCCACCTGTAATGTGAACCTGTTCGGCTAAACTTTTTGATTTGTATTCAACCACTCCATCTTGCAACAAACTTATTAATGGAGCATGGTCGTTTAAAACCTGAAACGATCCGTCAGCACCTGGGAAAGTAGCGGACGTAACTTCGCCTTCGAATACTTTTTTGTCGGGAGTAATAATTTCTAAATACATATTTCGAATTCAAAATTTTCTATTCAAAATTCAAAATTGACTCGCTTTCAATCTTGAATCTGAAATTTTAAATTATTTAATGTCCGCTAACATCTTCTCACCCTTAGCAATTGCATCTTCAATGCTACCCACCAGGTTAAAGGCCATTTCAGGAAGATGGTCAACTTCACCATCCATAATCATATTAAATCCTTTGATTGTATCTTTAATGTCAACCAATGCTCCTTTCAAACCTGTAAAAGCTTCGGCTACGTGGAAAGGTTGCGATAAGAAACGCTGAACCCTTCTTGCGCGAGTTACCGTTAATTTATCTTCATCAGATAGTTCATCCATACCCAAAATGGCAATAATATCCTGAAGTTCCTTATAGCGCTGAAGCGTTAACTTCACACGCTGCGCACAATTGTAGTGTTCTTCACCTACAATATCAGCGCGTAAGATGCGGGATGTAGAATCCAACGGATCGACCGCAGGGTAAATACCCAACTCAGCAATTTTGCGAGATAGCACCGTTGTGGCATCTAAGTGAGCAAACGTTGTTGCAGGAGCGGGATCGGTTAAGTCATCGGCAGGCACATATACTGCCTGTACTGAGGTAATTGATCCGTTCTTTGTAGAAGTAATCCGTTCTTGCATAGCACCCATTTCGGATGCTAATGTAGGCTGGTATCCTACCGCAGAAGGCATACGACCTAATAGCGCTGATACCTCAGAACCTGCTTGTGTAAAGCGGAAGATATTATCAATAAAGAAAAGAATGTCTTTACCTTTTCCCTGCCCGTCACCATCGCGGAAATATTCAGCAACTGTTAACCCCGAAAGTGCAACGCGCGCCCGTGCTCCGGGAGGTTCGTTCATTTGACCAAACACAAATGTTGCCTTTGAGTCTTTGAGTTTTTCCATATCAACTTTGGAAAGATCCCAACCCCCTGCATGAAGTGATTTCATAAATTCAGGACCATAGTCAACAATTCCAGCTTCAATCATCTCGCGAAGCAAATCGTTTCCTTCACGCGTGCGTTCACCCACACCGGCAAAAACAGATAAACCCGCGTATGCCTTGGCAATGTTATTAATCAATTCCTGAATCAATACGGTTTTACCAACACCGGCACCTCCAAATAATCCGATCTTACCGCCTTTTGAGTAAGGCTCAATCAAGTCAATTACTTTGATACCCGTAAATAGTACTTCTGATGACGTAGAAAGGTTTTCGTAGCTCGGTGCTGAACGGTGAATGGGAAGCGATTGAGTTCCTTTTGGTTGCGGAATACCATCGATAGCATGCCCTACCACATTGAACAATCGACCCTTAATATCATCTCCAATAGGCATCTCAATTGGAGACCCGGTATCAGTTACTTTCATACCACGAACCAATCCTTCCGTTCCATCCATCGCAATGGTTCGAACACGATCTTCGCCCAAGTGCTGTTGGGTTTCAAGCACCACCACAGTGCCATCTCCTTTGGTTACTTCCAGCGAATCCAGGATGTTGGGGAGTTTGGTGCCGGGTGCATCAAATGCAACGTCTACTACCGGACCGATTACTTGGGTGATTCTACCACTATTGGCCATTGAATTATTGAATTTTAAGATTTTTGATTGAATTAGGATTTATAGGCTAAAGTCTTAAAAATCCGGCCACAAAAGTAGTTTTTTATGGGGTTATTACAAACATGCCCGCAAGGTTTTATTGAACTAAAGCCCAGCGCTATTATCCAATCATACGATTTGATTATCAATAACTTACATAGAGCATATTTGCTCCAGTAAGGTTTAAGCGCTTTTTAGTTCAATACGAAATGTTGTGCCCATATTTTCCTCCGAAGATTTTACAAATATTTTCCCTTCATGATACATTTCTATGATGCGTTTGGCTAAGGCAAGGCCTAGGCCCCACCCTCTTTTTTTTGTTGTAAAACCAGGTTTAAAAACGTTTGTGATTAATGTTTTTGGAATGCCTTTGCCGGTATCGGATATATCTATGAAAACTTTGAAGTCACTACCTCGCAAAATTTTAATGGCAATGGTGCCCGTATTTCCCATTGCATCTACAGCATTCTTACAGAGATTTTCAACTACCCATTCAAATAGCGGAGCATGAACTTTGGCGTCAATAGTTTCAGAGAGGGCATATACTTCAAAATTTATTTTGGAGGACACGCGCGGCTGCAGATAGCTCACCACATTATTCACTAGTTGAAGAACGTTTTCTGCTTTGAGCACAGGAATTGAGCCAATGCTGGAGAAGCGTTCGGTCACTATCCGTAGCTTGCGAATGTCTTTATCCAGTTCATCTACAATGCCTTTGTTTTTTATATCGGGGTCATCGCGCAACACTTCTATCCAGGCCATAAGCGAAGATAGAGGAGTGCCTAATTGATGTGCTGTTTCTTTTGCAAGCCCAACCCAAACCTGATTTTGCTCGGCTGTGCGTGAGTAGTTGAATGCGAGGTAGGAGATAAACCCAAAGATGGCGAGTACCGAAAGTTGTATGTATGGAAAGGCAATTAGTTGGGTTAGCAGCCTGGAGTTTTTGTAGTAAAGCTTCTGCCTGGCAAAAATCTCATTATCCTTAGTGGGGTCTCTTAACTCTATATCAATTGGTTCATACACATCACGCATAGAGGCAAGCTGCAACTGCAATTGATTCTGCATTTTGTTTTCTGATTGTGTAGAGTCCATTTTTACGTTGCGGATATAAACAACAGCACCCTTGTCATCCACTAAAATGATGGGAATGGAATTGTTTTTATTAATGATCTGCTCAGTTACAAAGAGAACATTGGTATTAAAGTCTTCG
>JBBSBG010000308.1:0-4205 GCA_038251495.1 Cytophagales bacterium | reverse complement strand
TGGTGGTGCCATGACAGTCTCTCATGCAAATGATTCATACTTCTGGGTTGTGTCTCAATTCAGCGGCATCAGTGAACGCGATGCTTACAAGAGTTATACTTTGATTACACTTGCTCAAGGGATAACAGTATTAATCACATCAATTTTATTATTCATTCTGTTGTGAAAGTTCTAATAGCACCGGATAAGTTCAAAGGATCATTGACAGCCAAAGAAGTTTGTGTAGCGATTGAACGAGGCCTATTAAAAATCGATTCCTCACTCGATATAAAATCAATTCCGTTGGCGGATGGCGGTGAAGGCACTTGTGAAATTCTCACTGAGCATTCACTAGGTTCAATGGTTTCTACAGAAGTATCCAATCCTTTATTCAGAAAAATAACGGCTGCGTACGGAATTTCCGGTGATGGTTCTACTGCCTTTATCGAAATGGCAAGTGCTTCAGGATTGCAATTACTAGCCAAAGAAGACCGCAATCCCAGCAAAACCTCCACCTATGGCACCGGTGAGCTGATTAAAAATGCGATTGACCGCGGAGTAAAAAAAATTATTCTTGCGATTGGAGGCAGTGCAACTAATGATGCAGGAATAGGAATGGCCGAAGCATTGGGAATAAGATTCCTTGATAAGAATAGAAACGAACTTTCTCCCATCGGGGAAAACTTAATTCATATCAATAAAATAGTTGCAGAAAATTCTTTGATAGCAGAGAAGGAATTAGAAACAATAGTCTTGTGTGATGTCACCAACGAGCTCTTTGGAATTCAGGGGGCTGCTTTTGTGTATGCTACGCAAAAGGGAGCGCGTGATAGTGACTTGCAAATGCTTGATCTGGGTTTACGAAACTTTGCTTCTTGTGTAACAAAGGATTTAATGATCGATGCTAATTTTCCCGGAGCCGGTGCAGCCGGAGGCTTGGGTGCTGGCGCAAAAGCATTTCTTAATGCAACATTTAGTTCGGGCATTGACTATATATTAAATGCTGTAAAACTTGAAGAAGAAATTAAAAACACTGATCTGATAATAACAGGCGAAGGCAAAATGGATCAGCAAACCTTGTCGGGGAAGGTTGTGATGGGCGTGGCCCAATTAGCTGCTAAACATCAAAAACCTGCAATCGCCCTTGTCGGGAAAAATGAATTATCTCAAGAATCAATTCAGAAGACTGGATTGCAAAAGGTGGTTACGCTGATTAATGAAACAACAACAGAAGCCGAAGCCATTCAACATGCTGCCAATCTTATAACAGATCGAATCGCATCTCTTTCATTAGATGCTTATCGCTGACTTAACTTCTCAAAAAAATAATCGACTGACTTACCATTGCCAGAGATAGTGGCTTTTAATTTCATCCCATCCAATTGGTAGGCGATCTTTTTAGGAAAATCGTGCTCCGGGTTTTCACATACAAAACCGTTGTCTGTCAAGCTGGTGAATTTAAAATAAGTCAATTCTTTATTTCCTGGCACATCGGCTACATAGTATAACTCATTGTCCTTCGAAACTATTTTTAGTTTCTCAACAAAAGTCGTGTCACTTCCTTTCATAGTTACGCCCCAACCCTGCAAAATTTCGACCCCAACTTTTACCCAACGTTCATGTGCCGTGCGATCTGCTCGCACGTTCGTGCGATTCCAGGTTCCCTCCAACCATGATAATTGTTCATAATCTGATTTCTTAACCTTGTGAGTTTGAGCGAGGCAAAAACCCGAAACAAGCATGAGTGCTAACAGAAGTTTCATACAAAGGATTTTACGTAAGTTGCAAGAAGAGTTTATCATAAACAATCTTACTATGACTTTAGATCAAAATGAGCTATCAATTTTGAAAGGGATTACCGCTTCTGGTGGCACAGGAAACATACTAGAATTTCTTATTGAAGCTATCGACTTTGATACTGCCTTTGAACTTGCCATCACCCTTCAGAATAAAGATCTAGTCAAGCTTTTGTATTCTAATTTCAACAAGAAGTTAATTGTTGTTGAGTTAACCCTGTTAGGATTTGCAGAAGGCAAAAAGTAAATTCTCTCGCGTCAGAAAAGATTTCTATCAATAATCTCAATTTCTTCTTTACTCAACGAAACCTCAATTGCCTTTGCATTTTCAATAGCTTGTTTGGCATTGCGAGCACCAACCAATGCAATCGTAATTCCAGGCCGCTCAACTGTCCAGCGAATCACTAATTGACTTAGTGTAGCTTTTTTCTCAGCCGCCAACGGTTTTATTTTTTCAAGAAAGGCATTTGTCTTTGCTATACTTTCTGCCGTAAAATATTTGTTTGTTGCTCGATGGTCGCCTTCCTGAAATTTATAATCGGCAGTAATTTTTCCGGTAAGCAATCCCCGCTCAAGCGGACTATAAGCAAGCACCGATTTATTATGAGCTATGCAATAAGGAACGGTCTTCCCCTCCACCGCACGATTCACCATGCTAAATGGAATTTGATTTGAAACCAACGAAATTGTTTTCTCAGCTTCTGCCATTTGTTCGGCATTGTAATTACAAACTCCGGCATGGCGTACCTTGCCTTGCTTGATTAGGGCAGCCACTGCTTCCATTGTTTCAGCGATTGGTGTAGTTGACTCAGACCAATGAATCTGATAGAGATCTATGTAATCGGTACCCAATCGTTTCAAGCTGTCTTCACATTCTTTAATTATACTTTCCTTACCAGCATATTTATAAATGTCTATCTCAACACCATCATTGTTCTTGCTTTTAAAACCAAAATCACCTTTGGATAAATCCCAACGCATCCCAAACTTGGTAAGAATTTGAATTTTATCCCGGCTAATTCCTTTGATCGCATCCCCAACAATTTCTTCACTCTCACCTTGCCCATAAATTGGTGCAGTGTCAATTGAAGTCACTCCCAAATCATAAGAAGCTCTGATGGCTTCAATCGCTTCATCGCGATCAGTCTTTCCCCACATCCAACCTCCAGCCGCCCAGGCACCAAAGGTTATTGTTGAGAGTTGCAAATCTGAGTTGGCTAGTTTTCTGAATATCATATTTTAATATTATCAAATTGAATTAAGGGCATCTCTAAAAACTCCGCTTACCTTTCTCTTTTGGAGAAGGGGCAGGGGTTGAGGTAATGAGAGCAAGGGTTTTTAGAGATGTCCTTACTACTTAGTGCTGCTTGAATTACTAAGCTGCCTTTTTATCAACCTCCTGAATTAGAATTTCAGGTGGTAGTTTTAATAACACAGAAAGATTTCGAATCATTCGCAGTGACAAGGAAATTTTTTTGTTTAATACTTTGGAAACAGTGCCTTTATCTCCGATAGCGTCAATCAAATCAGATTGTGAGAGATTTAAGTCTTCCATACGTATCTTAATAGCTTCAATAGGGTCAGACGATCCAATAGGATAGTGCTCGTCTTCATAGCGTTCTATTAGCAGTAAAAGAAGCTTGAGTTCTCTTCCAGCATCAGTCTTTGTGCCAGGATTAATTTCCATTAATTTCTCAATTCTTTCAATCGCGGATTCATAATCCTTTTTATTTTCCAGTATCATCCAATGTTTCATAATTTATTAAATTTTTAATACATCAATCTGGTCGTATTGAGCGTGAGTTCCTATCCATTTAATATGAATTGCTTTATACCTAAAACTAAACCTGACGATCAAACGATATTTATTTCCTTTGATATTAAATACAACCCGATCATCTCCTACCCAATCAGCAATAGGGTAAAACTCTTTAACTTCATTGAAATTAGTCCAATCAGCTTTTTTACAGATTTTATACCAAGCTTCTAATGAATCTCTGGAATCTGAATGAACCAAATAAAACTCAACAAGCTTTTTCCGGCCCACCACATTCATTTATTAAAGGTAGGAAAAGGTTGGTTTTTAACCAACCTTTTAATTTTACGATTCAAAAATACCCGTTACCTTTGTCGCCAAATCCATTTACATCATGTTCGATAGCTTAGGTCTCAAGTTGGAAAAAGCCTTTCAAAATCTGAAAGGCCAGGGAAGAATTACGGAAATCAATGTTGCCACTACGGTAAAAGAAATCCGCAAAGCATTAATTGATGCGGATGTTAACTACAAAGTAGCCAAAGAAGTAACAGACGATATCAAAGAGAAAGCAATGGGCCAAAATGTGCTCACAGCAATTTCCCCGGGTCAACTCCTAACCAAAATTACCAATGACGAACTCACCGCGTTAATGGGTGGTGAGAGTGAAGATATTT
>JBBSBG010000307.1:0-4206 GCA_038251495.1 Cytophagales bacterium | reverse complement strand
TGAAACTTCAAGCGGGTACGGTGTTGCAGGGAAGCGAAAATTATTTAGACTATGGTTCGGGCAAATGGAGGGAAGGCTTGATTGTAGGTGATAGTTTGGAAAATATTTCGATTATTGGTGCGGGCATCATTGATGGAGTCAATTGTAAAAACCCAAAGGGAGAGGAGGGTTTTAGAGGTCCGCACGCCATCAGGTTAACGAATTGTAGGAATATTCGATTAGAAAATTTTTCGATTATAAGGAGCGGAAACTGGGCAATTAACTGCCGGCACGTAGTGGGCGGTTTTGTAAAAAATGTAAAAATTAGCGGTGGACACGATGGATTACACACTCGGTTTTGTTCTGATTTTATTGTTGAAGATTGTGATTTTAGAACCGGAGATGACTGCTTTGCCGGCAACGACAATACCAACTTCGTAATAAAGAATTGTAAGATCAATACGTCATGCAACGGGTTTCGGATCGGGGTGGATAATTTGGAGATTCGCGATTGCGTAATTTGGGGACCGGGTGAATATGCGCACCTCTCTCAAAATAGAAATAATATGCTTTCTGCGTTTGTTCATTTTTCACCCAAAGACGAAAACCCAAAGCGATCCAGCGGTAACTGGAAAATCTCAAACCTTACGGTAAACGAAGTCGATGTTTTTTTCGATTACAATTTCAAAGACGGATTATGGCAAACAGGGCAGCCGCTTACTAGCGTTTCGATGAATAATGTTGAGGCTACCAATTTGAAGAAGTCATTTTTAGTGCGAGGCGACTCCCTAAAACAATTCTCATTATCCGTTTCTAACTCCAGCTTTACCCAGCGCGATGGCTCCGCTATAGAATCTGAATACGTTTTCGAAGGTGCTAAAAATATCTCGCCAGCTTTTTTTAATGTGTCTAACTTTGATTCTCTAAGCATTACAAATACAAAATTTGAAACTAAAACGGGAGGTGCTACTGCGTTCTTAAGTAATGGTAAGTTTGCGTTGCTTAAGCAGATATCGATCGAGCCTGCAAAAAAAGAGTGGCTGTTAGTTGAAAAAGTAGCGTCCGTATCGAAGGATTGAGGTATCAGTTGCCATCCAAATTGAATATTAAAGTTTTGTTAGGTAAACGCTATCCCAGTTTGTTTCGAAATATCTTTCAAGTCATCGATAACAGCAGGAATTAATGGAACACCTTCTTTTCTCCGGATCACTTCTTCTTCATGTTCTGGATCGCCAGGAATTAAAACAGCCTTCTGACCTTTTACAGGTTTAGTATTTCTAAAAACTTCAATCCACTCATCAATGCGCTGCTTAAATTCGGTAACATCCATAAAGCCGTCAATCTCCATCGCGCCAAAGAAATGCCCAATTCCTTTGCCTACGCTTCGCGAAGGAATCTCTTGTCGTAATGCAAAGGGTGGCGCGAAAGGTCCCCAATTAGCACCACTCAACACGCTGGTGAGAATATCGACCATGGCCGAGAGTGCATATCCTTTATGTCCACCAAGATCGCGTTCGGATCCAAGCGGCAACAATGCTCCACCCTCAATCATATCAGCAGGTTGATCAGTCATATCACCCTCTTTATTAATGATCCAACCTTTTGGGATTTTTTTTCCTTTGCGTTTAGCGATTTCTATTTTGCCATACGCGGCTGCGCTTGTCGCGAGATCAATAACAATCGGTTTGTTTTTTAAACCTGGAAATGCAATGGAGATTGGGTTTGTACCGAGCATGCGCTCTGCACCCCATAGAGGTGCTACAAGTTTTGTGGTGTTAGTCATCGACCAGCCAATCATATCGCGCTCAAGCGCTTTAAATGAGTAATAGGAGGCAATACCATAATGATTGGTGTTGCAAACGCTTGCCCAGCCCGAGCCGAACTGACTTGCTTTGTCGATGGCGATTTGATTGGCACGTGGACCCACTACCAAACCTAATCCATTGTCACCATCAACCGTGCAAACGCTTTTTCGCTCGCGAACAATAGTAATGTTTGGTTTGGGATTTATCCGTCCCAACTTGAACATATCAAAATACGTGTGTAGGCGAGCAACGCCATGCGAGTCGATGCCACGCAAGTCTGATAGACTTAGTACATCAGCAGCTTGCTCGGCATCTGATTTGGGCACGCCAAAATGTAAAAAGACTTTAATCGTAAACTCTTTAAGTTGTTCTGACGGGAATAAGGTAGTTTGCTCTAGTTGCATTGTGATTATAGTTCAAAAATTTTATCCATTAAGATCCATTTCTCTCCAGGTTGGGCATAGGGCAATGCTTGTTGATACTTCCACAACATTTGTTCCCACTCCTGTACTTTGGGATCGTTTGTGTCGGCTTGTGATTTCATGTAAAATGAAAAACTGTCCGTTGTTTCCATAATCATAAACAACCGATTACCCGTTCGGAAAATTTCCATTTTTTCTATTCCGGATTCGCGAATACTCTTTTCTATTTCGGGCCAGATTTTTTTGTGATGTTCTTCATACTCCGAAATCAATGTAGGATCTTCTTTTAAATCGAGTGCAAGACAATAGCGTTTCATTGAGTGATGATTTTGTTTGACTTATAACCACTAATCCCAAACCAAGCAATCACGAAAAAGCAAAGTAATGGGATCAGGTAAGAGATCTGAATATTTGATTGATCAGAAATAAGACCCATTAACACGGGAAAGAAAGCACCACCAGCAACTGCCATTACAACAAGTGATGAACCTAGTTCAGTATCCTCTTTTATATCTTCTATTGCCAGAGAGAAAATGGTTGGGAACATAATTGATTCGAAAAATGGAACGGCAAGTAATGCCCAGATTGCAATTTCAGATTTTGCGAAAACAGCAATCACTAAAAGAATTATACAAATCATTGAATAGATCGACAACAAACGGTTTGCTGGAATGAATCGAGTTAGAAAGGTTCCTGCAAAGCGGCCCACCATAAATCCAAACATAGCCACACCTAACCAAATGGCAGCTTCCTTTTCGGGTGTGCCACCTGTAAACTTTGCAAATCGAATAAAGAAACTGGTTACGCAAACCTGTGCGCCTACATAAAAGAACTGTGCAACAACTCCCCACTTTAGTTGGGGATGCCTTAACGCTTTAAAGATACCTGACTTCTGATTTTTATTTTCCACTGGAATTTCAGGCATGGTTGTAAAGTAAATCAATACTGCTACTGCTAAAACCACCAATGCAATTATTAGGTAGGGAATTTTTATCGCATCGGCTTCCATTTGTAAATATTGGTTCAGTTGACCAGCCGACATCTCATTCAATTCAGATTCAGTATGTTCAATGCCGCTGAGAATCATTTGACCACCAAGTAAGGGTGCCAAAAATGCACCAAGCCCATTAAAGGATTGAGCAAAATTAAGGCGTGTGGTTGCTGTTTCTGGTTTGCCAAGAATAGTTACGTAGGGGTTAGCGGCCGTTTCAAGAAATGTGCAACCCGATGCAACGATAAACAGAGCGCCTAAAAAGAAAACATAAATGCGGGTGTTTGCTGCTGGCAGGAAAAGCAGTGCCCCGATGGCATACAATAGTAGGCCAACCAGGATTCCCTTTTTATAACCATATTTTTTCATAAATAGACCTGCAGGGATCGCCATTACCAGATAACCAATATAGACAGCCGAGTCAATCAAGGCTGATTGCAAATCACTGAGTTGACAAGCTTTTTTTAGATGTGGGATTAGGATAGGTTCCAAATTGTGTACGAATGCCCATAAGAAAAATAAACTTGTAACCAGAATAAATGGAATCAAGACTTTTTGATTTGTATTGGTCATTTTATGCGCTTGAGAATTTTATAATGAATATCAGTTAACTAATTGCGCGATCGAGATGCGTATACCCTCCATCTACAAACACCCATTGACCCGTGGTGTGGCTGGATCGATCAGAAAGTAGAAATGCAACTGTATCTGCAATTTCCTCTGATTTAGTGAGGCGGTTTTGGAATGGAATTTTTTTTGATACTGATGCTAATTTTGCTTGTGGATCAGGAAAGTTTTTTAGCCATGATTCATACAAGGGTGTTGAGACTTCTGCGGGTATTACTGCATTTACCCGGATTGAATAGGGGAGTAACTCTACCGCCCACTCGCGGGTGAGCGCAAGTATTGCGCCTTTAGCGGCTATATAACCAGATGAATTTCCTTGCCCTGTAATTGATGTTTTGGAGCCAATATTTACAATGGCGCCCTTTCGTTTTTTTAAATGCGG
>JBBSBG010000306.1:0-4213 GCA_038251495.1 Cytophagales bacterium | reverse complement strand
TATCAAATTAATTGTATGCCGATAGGTCGTGCTCTCACCTTTGCGGGATGGAAGTTTTAAGGTTTGTTTATCTAACGGAATATTTTTTCCGTTGTGAAAGAGTTTAACAGTCTCAATGCCACCACCCATGTCAGTCATTTTAATGAGCACTTCAGCTTGCGTTGCATCGGCACCCGGAACGGTAGCTACCCGAATACCTGGTGGAGGCGAAGAGTTTAGTTTTCCTTGTATGCCTTTGTAATTGTCGCTGCTGCCGCGGTTTTGAAATATTTTAGGTAACAAATCAGGGCGGTAAAATTCATTGAAGAATTGATCGACACTATATGTTTTTAAGCCATCTACAAAATGAATGTATTGGCGTGCCTCTTGAGTACCATTAAAATATCCTTCCGGATTTTTTACCATCCATTCGTTCTCACCAAAGTGAATGTGTTCAAAAAATTCTTTTCCTGTAGTTAAATTCCAGAATTTGGTTGCGCCATCAACACTATGACTAATCAACATTTTTTCATCAATTGTAAGCTGAAGGGTTGTGACTTCACTTTGATGACCAACAAATGTGGCCGTTACTTTTCCGGTGGCAACATCCCACCGCCTTATCGTACGATCTGTGCCACCACTAAATATAGCAGTTTCATCTTTGCTAAAAATGGCCGTGAATATTTCTCCAGTATGACCCGTGTACTTTTTATCGGTTAATCCGGTAGCTATATCCCACAGTCGCATCGTGCCATCCCAACTGGCGCTTAACAATTTTTTCCCATCTTGTGTTGGTTCTATAACTGAGACAGTTGCTGTGTGTCCAATAAATTCTCTGATTGTTGTTTGCGTATCAATTTCCATCATACGCAACCCTGTTGGTAAATCAGCCGTCACGATGTATAAATCGTTGCGACTAAATTGTGCTTTGTAGGCAGATCCGTTTTTTGAATCGTGATAAAAAAGTCGCAGACCAGTAGTGGCATCGTGAATCTTAACAGAGGCATCCCAACTACAACTAAGAATTTGCGTTTCATCACTATTAAATCGAATATCAAAAACTGGTTCTTGATATGATGGTATCGTCATGATTGTATCACCAGATTCGGCATTCCAAATAATTATTTTACCATCGCCACCACCCGTTAATAATTTTTTACCATCGCGACTATATTGATAGCAAACGGCAGCCTTCTCGTGCCCAACATATTCCATTTCTGTTTTTCCGGAGGCAACATCCCACCGTTTAACTTTTGAACCAAACTTACCTTTGAGTAATGTTTTATTATCACGACTTAGTAAAATATCATTTTTATAACGAAGGTATTTAGCGATGTAGGAATCCCAATACGAATTTGGGTCATAGGTTAAGCCACCTTTGTCGCGTTGGTTTAAGAAACCAGTTAACTCACCAACCTTCTTATTTTTTGCGATGTCCCATATTAGCACCAAATTATTATCGCAAGCTATTAGCAGTTGCTTGCCATTTGCGCTGAAGACAGCCTGATTGATTTCTGATTCTATCTTTGGATTAATACTTTTAATTGAATCACCACTTTGAGAGTTATAGACAGTAACTTCTTTTTTGGTGCAAATGGCTATTAGTTTACTATCGCGACTAAAAACACCCGAACTTAAGTTTTCAACTCGTTTGCGATACCGAATAACTAATTTGCCATTTCGTAAATCATACTTAGCAACTTCTCCTCGGTTGGTAGTTTTTAACAGGTGTTGGCTGTCTGCCGAAAAATCAACATCTGTAAAACATCCACCACAGGATGAATATTCTGAAAAATTAAATTCATAAGCTTTTTCCCAGGTTGAGGTTTTATAAACGTTAGCTACGCTGTTATCTTCGCCAATAGCAAGCCATTCACCGTTAGCACTTATTGCCAAATTAATTCCACCGGAAGAACCAGAGTATCCATCTGCGGAAAATTCTTTCAATTTCTTTTTAGACGGGAACTCCCAAACAATCGCCTTTCTTCCAAAGCCAACAGTAACAAAAAATTTTCCTTTAGGATCAAAGACAACGTCCGTTATTCGCTCTTTATCAGGATGCACAGAAAGTATTTCTCTACCCGTAGCAACTTCCCAAACTTTGGCTGTTTGATCTCCGTTTCCGGTAATCAGGTATTTGCCATCGCTGCTAAAGGCAAGACTATTAACGGAGAATTGATGACCCAGAAAACTTCTAACCTCTCTTCCGGTTGAAAGCTCCCACAGCTTTGCGGACTTATCGCGGCTACCCGTGGCAACATAATTACTGTCGGGGCTAACGGCCACTGCAAGCACTGCCAACTCATGTCCTTTTTGGATAATAGTTTCAATGGATTGACTTTTCGAAATGAATGTGCAAAGAACAAATAGAATTGTAACGAAGTACCTCATGCACAGTAAAGGTTTTGTAATTAGTTAGTCAGCTTTTGCTTCGTGGGTTTCCAAAGATTCATCGTCAACAGGCATTGCTTCCCATTCTTTTGGTTCTTCACCGTGTAGATACTCAAGAATTTTTTGTTCTACTTGTTTCAATCTTAACCCACGAAGATATTTTCCATTACGTGAAAGGATTAATCGACCGCTTTCTTCTGAAACAACCAGCACTAACGTATCGGTAATTTCTGACATGCCAATAGAGGAGCGATGTCGAAGGCCAAAGTGTGGTGGCAGATGGTCATTTTCACTTACTGGCAAAACACAACGCGCAGCTTTGATACGACCTTTATAAATAATAATGGCTCCATCGTGCAGCGGACTGGTTTTGTTGAAGATGGAGAGTAAGAGTCTTTTATTCACCTTAGCATCCAGCTGATCACCGGTTTCTGCATAAAACTTTAATTCAATGTCGCGCGAGAAAACAATGAGCGCACCAGTGCGCGTTGCCTTCAATGATTTAACCGCTTCAATAAGCTCATGAACATTAAAATCATCATGATGTTCTGGATTCCAATTAGTAATGTTTCTAAAAATATTATCACGATTGATTTCTGTAGTTCTACCAATGAGTAATAAAAATTTTCTGATTTCGGGTTGAAATAAAATAATCATGGCTAAAACGCCCACGCCCATAAATGCTCCCAGAATGGTGGCCAACAATTCCATCTGTGCGGCACGCACGATTAAGTACACGAGGTAAAGCGCGAGAATGCCCAAAAATATTTTTACAGCGAGACTTCCGCGAATTAGCTTGTACACCTGATAAAGTAAAACGGCTACCAGACTTATGTCGATTAAGTCGACCCAACTCACTTCCAGAAACCCTATTTTGAAGGCGAAAATCATTAAAGCAAAGGTAATGAAACTGCTCGTGTATTTGGATTTTAAAGATTATTCATCAATTGAATAATCTCCTTCGCTTCTTTTACATCATGAACACGTAAAATGGAGGCGCCTTTTAATAATGCAAGTGTATTTAATACGGTAGTTCCGTTTAACGCTGACTCCGGTGTAGTTTTCAGCGTTCTCCAAATCATCGATTTTCGAGAAAGTCCAACAAGGAGTGGCTTTTCAAAAATCCGAAGGTGTTCAAGTTTATTAAGCAACTCGAAATTTTGATCTATCGTTTTTGCAAACCCAAACCCGGGATCGAGGATTATGTCCTTTATTCCTGCAGATTGAAGTTGAAAAATCTTCCGATGAAAGTAGTCTGTGATTTCCTTGGTCAGATTTTCATAGTTTGTAAACTGAGCCATTGTTTGCGGTGTGCCCTGCATGTGCATGGCAATGTATGGAACCTGCAACGCGGCAACGGTTTCAACCATGGCCTTGTCTAACTCGCCAGCCGAAATATCATTAACAATTGAAGCACCGCAGTCAACAGCTTCCTTTGCTATTGCCGACCGGAAGGTATCGATTGATACAATTGCAGAAGGAAATTCTTTTAACAAAACTTTAACAACGGGTATAACCCGGCCAAGTTCTTCCTTGTCAGTGATGTCAATTGCATGAGGTCGCGATGAATACCCGCCCACATCAAGAAAATCAGCTCCTTCAGTAAGCATTCTTTCAGCTTGCTTAAGAATACTACCTTCTTCAACAAATTTTCCACCATCGTAAAAACTATCAGGAGTCACATTTAAAACGCCCATTACTTTAGGTGAAGTCATATCCATGATCTTACCCTGAACTAAAAGTGTTTTGTTGGACGAAAATAATTTACTTTGCACCATCCTATGAATGAAAAAACCACCCACGAATATAAAGAGGTGATAGCCTCTTGCCAAGCTTTATTTGC
>JBBSBG010000305.1:0-4216 GCA_038251495.1 Cytophagales bacterium | reverse complement strand
TTGATCGTCAAGGTGTAACCGATGTTTGGACAAATGCTAAAGTAAAAGAGGTAATTAAAAAAAGAGGCATTCAATTAATATCCTATAAGGAGATCAAGCATAAATAACAAATACACAAATGGCTAATAATGTATTCGATGCAATTGTAGTGGGCTCTGGTATTAGCGGTGGCTGGGCTGCAAAAGAACTCTGCGAAAGTGGACTAAAAACCATTATGCTGGAACGTGGAAAAAATGTAGAGCACATCAAAGACTACGTGAATGCCAACAAAGCACCTTGGGAATTTAAACATCGTGGCAAAGCTCCGATTGACATGAAGTCGGAGTATAGAAGATCGGTAGGTGAAAAAAATAATGAATGGTGGGTTAAAGACAGTGAATGTCCTTACACGGAAGTAAAACCCTTCGATTGGTACAGAGGCTATCAAGTTGGTGGACGATCATTGCTATGGGGAAAGCAAAGTTACAGGTTAAGCGAAATTGATTTTGAAGCGAATGCGAAAGAAGGTATTGCCGTGGATTGGCCTGTGCGTTATAAAGATATTGCTCCATGGTACGATCACGTAGAACGCTTTGCAGGTATTAGTGGTAATCGTGATGGACTTCCTCAGCTTCCGGATGGTCAATTTCTTCCTGCTATGGATATGACGTGTGTAGAGAAAGATGTAGCGGCACGAATCAAAGATCATTATAAAGGCATGCGCCACATGATCATTGGAAGAGCTGCGCACGTTACCGCACCGTTGGAAGGACGCACGCAATGTCAGTATCGCGATAAGTGCGGATTGGGTTGTCCGTTTGGTGGATACTTCAGCACACAATCATCTACGCTACCGGCTGCACAGAAGACAGGTAACCTTACGCTTCGTCCGTGGAGTATCGTTACAAAAGTGTTGTATGATAAAGACAAGAAAAGAGCTACCGGTGTAGAAGTACTGGATGGTGAAACCAATCAAACTTATGTTTACAAAGCAAAAATTATTTTCCTGAATGCTTCTACGCTGAACAGTGCCTGGATATTGATGAATTCAGCAACAGACGTTTGGCCTGATGGATTGGGCAGCAGCAGCGGGGAGCTAGGTCATAATGTGATGGATCATCATTTAGGTGTTGGTGTTGGTGGCTGGGTGGAAGGTTATGAAGATAAATATTATTATGGCAGGCGGCCCAACGGAATTTACATACCACGCTTTCGAAATCTATTTGGTGACAAGCGTGATTATTTGCGTGGCTTTGGCTATCAGGGTGCAGCAAGCCGTGAAGGGTGGAGCCGTAACATAGCAGAATATAATATTGGCGCAGAATATAAAGACGCCCTTTCCGAACCGGGCCGGTGGACGTTTGGTATGGGAGCATTCGGTGAAGTACTTCCGTATCATGAAAATATGATTACGCTGGATAAAACTAAAACCGATAAGTGGGGACTGAACGTGCTATCGATGGATTGTGAGTTGAAAGAAAATGAGTTGAAAATGCGAAAGGACATGCTGTCGGATGCCATGGAAATGTTAACTGCGGCCGGAGTAAAGGATGTGGGAGGTGCTGCAGACGAAGGAATTCTTGGACGCGGCATTCACGAAATGGGCACTGCACGCATGGGCCACGATCCTAAAACTTCGGTGTTAAACAAATGGAATCAAGTATGGGATGCACCGAATGTATTTGTAACCGATGGCGCGTTCATGACATCATCTGCGTGTCAGAATCCTTCGCTTACGTACATGGCCTTTACTGCGCGGGCTGCTAATCATGCCGTGGAGGAATTAAAGAAAATGAATTTGTGAAAATGAATTTGTGAAAAATTCGAGGTTTTCTTAAAAAATTGACTGCTTAAATCGGAACAATGAAAAGAACCAATAAAAACATATTTTTATCGTCCGGTGCATTGTTTTTTTTAATTATGCCAATCGGTTCTATAGGACACGATATAGTTTTTTTTGTTGTTTGTTGTAGCTATTCTCTCTTTACATTTTATGTTTTAAGCGATACCACATCTTTCAAGGTTAAGATGGCTAAGTCTCTTATTCCCTTAGTTTACCCTGTTGCTTTTCATGTCCCAATTCATATAATATTTTCGGACGCTCAGGTGTCTATTCTTAGCACAGCGTCTTATTTTTTAGCAGTTGGCTTCGGTATTTTAATTTATTGTACAAAAAATAGATTAAGGATAGTGCCTATCGCTGCGTTTACCGCCATCACCATTTTTTTCGCTACCAAGGGTTATGATTTGTGGCTTCATAAAGTAAACTACGGTACCTATTTAGGAGGCGTTGATGAGGCTATAACCAATATTGAATTACCAAATGCGAACGGAGAGAAAATAGTACTAACGGGATACAATGACGAGATTATTGTTTTAGATTTTTGGAATACATCATGTGGATATTGTTTTCAAAAATTTCCCGTTTTTGATCAGGTCAGAAAAAAGTATACTAGTAATAGTCGCATCAAATTCTACGTGGTCTAGTTCAATAAATAAGCTGACCGAGGAGGAATTGAAGAAAATGAATCTTTGAGAGGTTAATCGTTATTCGTTAAAAGTTAACCGGGGAGTGTTTGAAAATTGAGAAGTTAGAATGAAATGATATTTGATTTTTAAGAAGAGTTAACCAATAGAGTTCTACTATTAACGAATAACGGATAACGATTAACGGATAACGATTAACCATTAACGAATAACGAACTACAAATACATGAACAGACGTGATGCAATCACCAGAGTAGGCTTACTAGTCGGTGGAACAGTTATCGGAGCAGAAGCATTTCTAAGTGGCTGCGCGAGGCGTTCACCTAAGGAAGTTTTATCTATTGGATTTTCAAATGATGTGGTTTTTTTATTGGATGAAGTGGGCGAAACCATTTTACCTACAACGGCATCATCGCCCGGAGCAAAAGCTGCAGGTATTGGTGAATTCATGAAAATCATTGTGACTGATTGTTATGAAGAGAAAGATCAGAAAATTTTTATTACTGGAATTAGTTTGCTTCAAAACTTCTCAAAACAAAAGTTCGACAAAACCTTTACTGAATTATCAGCAGTTGAAAAGCATGACCTGATTGTGCTATTAGACACGGAAGCAAAAGCATATAGCAAGAATAAAAAGAAAGAAGAACCAACCCACTTCTTCTCCATGATAAAGCAATTGACCTTGTGGGGATATTTCACATCAGAGACAGGATCAACTAAGGCATTGCGTTACGTACCTGTTCCTGGAAAATATGAAGGATGTATTGCGTACACAAAAGGAGATCGTGCGTGGTCGGAGATTTAAGAAATAAATGAATTGTAGCACCTAAGTTTATCCTCTCCTTTTTCAATTTCTGTTAACCTTGGTCTAGGCATATCGATAATTCTATCCAGCATAGTACAGTATAGATTTGCTCTTTTAATTGCATTTCTTGAACGTTGAAAATAGTTATTTATGTTTGAAAATTTTGGCACCCATAATAAAATTATCGACTTTTCTTCTTTCACTTTAGTCATAGCTCTTTTGGCTCTAACCAACACCCTCTATGCACAAAAGAAAGAGAAGAATTTCGTTTCCATCTCCAATGGAAGAGATTTAAAGGGCTGGAAAGGCGATTCAACATATTGGCGTGTGGAGAATGGTCTTCTGATTGGTGAGGTTACACCATCTACATTACTAAAGCAAAATTCGTTTATCATCTATCAAGATAAAATGCCCGCTAATTTTGAGTTGAAGGTAGAGTATCGTGTATCAGCAAAAGGAAATAGTGGCATCAACTATCGCAGCGTTTTAATTGACGGAGAACGCTTCGCATTAAAAGGGTATCAGGCAGACATTGATGGAGAAGACAACTGGAGCGGACAAAACTATGAAGAGCGCGGTAGAGAATTTCTTGCTTTACGCGGTCAGAAAGTCGTCATTGAAACTAACGATAAAATTCAGCTAACAGATACGCTCGGCACAAAAGCTGATTTGCAAAAATTCATTCGCAAAGAGGATTGGAACGAGTATCACTTAATCATAAATGGTAATCGGCTACAGCATTTCATAAACGGAGTGCTGATGAGTGATGTGACCGATCAGGATAGTGTTCATCAAACCTTTACAGGATATTTAGGAGTTCAGGTTCATGTTGGGCCACCGATGAAAATTGAATACAGGGATTTTAGAGTGAAGAAGCTCAAATAATACATAAGATAAAGCACTACTTACCAAAGAAAACTTTTACACATGAAAAAATTGATATTT
>JBBSBG010000304.1:0-4219 GCA_038251495.1 Cytophagales bacterium | reverse complement strand
CTATGTGCTCTATGTTCCTATGTGTTTTAAAAATGACTTTCCATGGATTCTAAATTTGAAATGATTACTGAGCAGCCCTCTCAATATCGGCATCTTGAAAAAATGTCGGTAAGTGAATTGTTAAAAAACATAAATAGTGAGGATAAATCAGTTCCACTAGCTGTGGAAAAAGTAATCCCTCAAATTGAAAAGCTGGTTAATTCAGCTGCGGATAAATTACTAACAGGTGGCAGATTATTTTACATTGGAGCAGGCACCAGTGGTCGATTAGGAGTTGTGGACGCGAGTGAATGTCCTCCAACTTATGGAGTTCCTTACGGATTAGTAATAGGCGTGATTGCAGGTGGAACGAAAGCAATTACTCAGGCTGTTGAATTTGCGGAAGACAGTGCTGAAAGAGGTTGGCTTGATTTGCTTGCACATCAGGTTAGTAGCAAAGATTTTGTAATTGGCATCGCGGCAAGCGGTAAAACACCTTATGTTTTAGGGGCTCTAAAAACGTGCAGAGAAAATGGAATTTCAACCGGGAGTATTTCTTGCAATCCAGCGGCACCTGTCAGCGAGCATGCTGATTTTCCAATAGAAGTGGTGGTTGGGCCGGAGTTTGTTACAGGCAGCACCCGAATGAAAAGTGGCACAGCCCAGAAACTTGTTTTAAACATGATTTCTACTTCAGTAATGATTCAGTTAGGCAGGGTAGAAGATAATAAGATGGTGAATATGCAACTAACAAATGATAAGTTGGTGGATCGTGGTGTAAAAATGGTGATGCAAAATGCGGGAATCACCGATTATGAAATTGCCAAGGGGCTTCTGCTACAGCATGGCTCTGTGAAGAAAGCGGTTACGGAGCATTTGAAAAATTAAACTACTCCGAAGTTAGAATGATCTTTAAACAGTCCTTATTTTTGAAATCTACTTATCTAATTTAGTTATGAGTCACTCGTCTGTTTCAGAAAGAATTCCGACCAAAATTTTCGAAACCTCACAAGATGCATCTGTATTTGTAGCCAATGAAATTGCCGATCTCATCCGCAAAAAAGAAAAGGAAGGAAAGCCCTGTGTGTTGGGTTTGGCAACAGGCTCAACTCCTACTCGCGTTTATGCAGAGTTGGTGAATTTACATAAGAAAGGGTTGAGTTTTAAAAATGTAATCACCTTTAACCTCGATGAATATTATCCCATAGCTCCCGACTCGCTGCAAAGCTATGTGCGGTTTATGAACGAACTTCTTTTTGATTCATTAGATATTCCAAAAGAAAATATAAACATCCCCGATGGTACATTAGCAAAAGATAAAGTAGCAGATTTTTGTAAAAGTTACGATGCTAAAATTGATGCCCTTGGCGGGATTGATTTGCAGATACTAGGGATCGGCCGCACAGGTCACATTGGTTTTAACGAACCGGGTTCTTCTGAGAAGTCACCAACGCGCATGATCACGTTAGATCAGGTTACCCGGATTGATGCAGCCAGCGATTTTTTTGGTGAGGAAAACGTTCCTAAGAAAGCTATCACGATGGGAGTTGGTTCTATCTTAAAATCCAAGCGCATCATTATGATGGCGTGGGGTGAAGGTAAAGGACCAATTGTTCAAAAAGCGGTTGAAGGCCCGGTTACGGATCAGATACCATCTACATTTTTACAGAATCACACCAATACGCTGGTTGTGTTGGACGATGCAGCTTCATCAAAATTAACGCGCATTAAAACACCATGGTTGGTGGATAGTTGTGAGTGGGATGAAAAGTTAATTCAAAAAGCTGTTGTTTGGCTGTGTCTTCAATTGAACAAGCCTGTGCTTAAACTTACTAACCATGACTACATGGAGTATGGTATGGGCGATATCATTACAGAATTTGGCTCTGCCTATCAGGTTAATATTAAAATATTCAATGCGTTACAGCACACCATCACAGGTTGGCCTGGAGGTAAACCCAATGCCGATGATTCGCACCGACCAGAACGGGCAAAGCCATTTCCAAAGCGCGCAATTATTTTCAGTCCACACCCCGATGATGATGTAATTTCGATGGGCGGAACATTTATTCGTCTTGTCGATCATGGACATGAAGTGCATGTTGCTTATCAGACATCCGGTAACATTGCTGTGTTCGATGATGATGCTATTCGCTTTGCGGATTTTGTAAGAGACTTTAATCAGTCTTTTGGATTGAGCAAAGCCGATGGTGATAAATTCTATAAAAAGATAGTTACAGATATTCGTAGTAAAAAGCCCGGAGCAGTTGATAGTCCGGAGGTAATGAAAATCAAAGGCATGATTCGAAGAGGCGAAGCAAAAGCCGGGTGTCGGTATACTGGTATTCCGGATGAACAGGCACATTTCTTAGATATGCCTTTTTATGAAACTGGCACTGTAAAGAAAAAACCATTAGGCGAAGAGGACATTCAGATCATTGTTGACTTGATTGAAGAAATTAAACCGCACCAGATATATGCAGCAGGCGATTTATCCGATCCACATGGAACACACCGGGTTTGTTTGGCCGCTATCTATCAGGCAATCGATCGATTGAAGCATAAAGATTATATGAAGGATTGCTACGTATGGCTTTACCGCGGTGCATGGCAGGAGTGGGACATTGACCAGATTGAAATGGCTGTGCCATTGAGCCCGGATGAATTGTTGCGTAAGCGTAGAGCGATCTTTAAACATCAATCACAAAAAGATAGTGCAGTATTTCCCGGAAGCGACAAGCGCGAGTTCTGGGTTCGGGCGGAAGATCGCAATCATGCAACAGCAGAAGCCTATAACTTATTAGGGCTTGCCGAGTATGAAGCGATTGAAGCATTTGTGAGGTATCATTTTTAAAAAAAAGTACATAGTCTTGAGTCCACAGTCTTGAGTTAGAGCATCTAGGTAGTTCTATTCACTTACTATATAATTAAAAGACCATTTACTGATTACCTTTTTACTAACTACTAACTACTAACTACTCAATACTATTACTTATGCATTTAGTCTCCTGGAACGTAAACGGTATTCGCGCAATCATTAAAAAAGAATTTGTTAAGAATGTGCGGACGATGGCACCCGACATTATGGGCTTGCAAGAAACGAAAGCTGCAAAAGAAGAAACACTTTTAGCATTAGAACTTCTGCCGGAATATAAAGTGTATGCGAATTCATCGAAAGCGAGAAAGGGATATTCAGGTACTGCAATACTTACCAAGAAGGAGCCATTGGATGTTGTTTATGACATGGGCATTGATGAGCATGATCAGGAAGGTCGGGTTATTGCGGCCGAGTTTCCAGAATATTTTTTTGTAACAGTTTACACACCTAATGCAGGTGAAGGCTTGGCGCGATTAGATTACCGACAAACCTGGGATGTTGCATTTCGAGAATATATCCTTTGGCTTAATAGAAGAAAGCCTGTTATTGTTTGTGGTGATTTCAATGTGGCTCATAAACCTATCGACCTTGCTAACCCGAAACAGAATTATAATAAATCAGCTGGGTACACTCAAAAAGAGATTGATGGCTTTGACAGGTTTTTAAACTCCAGCTTTACAGATACGTTCAGACATTTTTATCCCGAGGAGGTTAAGTATTCATATTGGAATTTTGTTACGAATGGCCGTGCAAAAAATGTTGGTTGGCGCATCGATCATTTTTTGGTGCCCGAAAAGATTTTGCCTAAAGTAAAAGATGCCATGATCTACAACGAGTATCATGGTTCTGATCATTGCCCAGTAGGGTTGAAGATTGAACTTTGACTTATAAATTGATCCGTGTTTGGCAATCGGGTAATTGCTATCTTTGAACTATTATGTTATCAAAAGAAGAACATATAGCCTATTGGAAAAGGGAGGCCGAACGAAATTGGGAGACTGCTGTTTACCTAAAGAATGGGAGCCAGCGTGTGATGGCGCTGTTCATGTTGCACTTAGTAACTGAGAAATTATTGAAAGCGCACTGGGTTAAGGACAACATCGATAATCAACCACCCCGCACCCATGATCTTCAAAACCTGCATAATCAAGCGGAGCTTGATTTGCCAGCGGAAGAGTACGATTACCTTGCTATAGTAAATCAATGGAGCATTGATACCCGTTATCCCGATTACAAGGAAAAAATATATTCGATAGCTACCGAAAGCTACCTAAGTAATCAGTTTGAGAAAGTGCAAAAATTAAAAACATGCTTACTCGAAAAACTTTAAACCAACGCATCTCAGATTTTGTAGCCGATCTG
>JBBSBG010000303.1:0-4234 GCA_038251495.1 Cytophagales bacterium | reverse complement strand
GGAATTTCGCGGTTAATAATTTTTGTAAAAATGGAAGCCATACTTAATGCGGTCTTATGCTGTGATGTCAAGGACTTCAAATTCCATTTCTCCGGCTGGTGTTTTTATAACTACCTTATCGCCTTTCTTTTTTCCAAGCAATCCTTTACCAATTGGTGATTGAGTTGAAATTTTGCCGGCCTTTAAATCTGCTTCTTCTTCCGATACGAGCATGTAAGTAACGGAAGCCCCGTTCTTCTTATTTTTAATAGTTGCCTTTGATAAAATAGAAACGGCTGAGGTATCTATTTTCGTTTCGTCTAATAAACGAGCTCCACTCATTAAGTTTTCTAGCTGTGCAATTTTTGCTTCAAGATGTCCTTGTGCATCTTTGGCCGCATCATACTCCGCATTCTCGCTCAAGTCACCTTTATCGCGAGCTTCTGCTATTTGCTTAGCAATATCCGATCTTCCTTTGGCCTTCAAGGTTGCCAACTCATTGGTAATCCTATCCAATCCCTCTTTTGTGTAGTAAGAAATTTTACTCATAAGAATTTAATTTTAACAATTCACCACGTTCATTCTCCTCGTTTCAACTGGAGGTATAAAAAGAAACAACGGCTTCCTTCGGAAGCCGTTGTTTAATCTTATCACAAAACTAATTTTTTAATTTACTAAAACAAAATCAGGCTCCTACCAACTCGGGCATAATCATTTTCACTTCTTCCAATAATTCGTCATCAAATTTTGCGAGGTATAAGGTTTTTGCTTTTGTTAGCTGCTCAAGAGTAAGTCCCTTAGCCCCGCGCAAATCAGCCTTATACAAACTTGCATTTTCAAAATCGGCACCCATCAAATAGCTACCCGATAAGTTTGCTTCCATCAGAAAGGCATTCTTAAAATTCGTTTTAATTAAAAAAGCGTTTTCAAATTGCGATTTAATCAAAAAAGCATCTTTAAAATTTGCACCGCTGGCGTAAGCACCTTTTAGGTAGGCTTGATTCAAATTTGAATTTTCAAAATTGGTTTGGTTCAAGCGAGTGTTTTCCAGATTGGTTTCAATCAAGGATGAGTTGGAAAAATTAGCGGAGTTTAAGTTCGATCCCTTTAGGTTAACGTAGTTCAAATTGGTACGCGATAAATAGCAATTCACCAAATTAATGTCGTGAATTTTATGTCGGTTTAATCGCTTTATATTTCCCACGGTACGAAAGGCCGCTTCATCCGACTCCCACAAACGAAAGTCATCAATCTCATCGCGATAAAACCGAATACGTTGCCGGGTTTCCCCATTTTGGTTTAACCAGAAAAGCAGGATACCAATGATCGCGATATCGAAAATCATGCCGTGTGCCTCAGCTAATATCTGAGGCCAGAAATTACCGAAATCATTGATGTAATAAGGCAAACTCAACGAGAGTACAAGCAAAGTAACTCCAGCCAAAACAACGGTTGCTGTGAGTATTGGCCTTTCAACTATAATATTGAACTGCTCTTGAGCCCTGTGTTTTATTTTCTTGTAGCTCGCCATTAGTTTGCAATTCTTAAGATCATTAGTTAATTGTTATAGCTTAGGGGCATCTCTAAAACCATTTGCTTTCATTACCTCAACCCCTGCCCCCTCTACCAAAAGAGAAGGGTAAGCGGAGTTTTTAGAGATGCCCTTAAAATAGACTTCAAATAAACTCATAATTTATCAAATGCCTAGGGCAAAAAAGTAACGAATTAATCAATTCATTACTTCTGTACATAACCTCTATTAAAATTTATAAGAGCAAATGAATAGTTAGGAAGTATATAGCCAACCCAAGCAAATCATTTGTTGTTGTAATAAATGGGCCTGATGCCAAAGCCGGATTAAAACCTAACTTATTTAAAATGAGTGGCGTAACCGTTCCAATAAAAGAAGCAAAGACCACAACAAAGAAAAGCGCGATAGAAACAACCAGATTTAATGCATCATGACCAAATACCACCCAAGTAATTCCAAAAACAACCAAAGCAAGAGCTAAACCATTTAATAAGGCAACACTAAAAACTTTCAACAGCCTTTTCCATAGACCCTCATTAACAAAACTAGGGTTGGCTAAACTTTGCACTACAAGAGATGAAGATTGAATCCCTACATTGCCACCGGTTGCTTGTATCAAAGGAATAAAAAAAGCAATGGCGGTTATCTTGGCAATCTCCATTTCAAAGAAACCCATAAACCGCGCACTCACCATGCCACCCAAAATTCCAATAAAAAGCCAAGGCAAACGAGCTCGGGTGTTTCTCCAAACACTATCATCTTCTTCCACATCTTCGGTTATACCCGACATGATTTGTCTTTCCTCCTCGGCTTGCTCGGTAATCACATCCACAATATCATCAATAGTAATGCGACCAACCAGATGTCCTTCCACGTTCACCACGGGAACAGATTCTAAGTCATATTTACTCATGATTTCAGCCACCTCGCTGTCTTCAAGGTAAGTTTCTACTGACACGATATCATCATCCAGAATATCTTTCACGATGGTGCGCGAATCTGATAATATTAATTTTTGCAGTGATACTCGGCCTAATAACTTAGTTGAATCATCAATAACATAAACGGCATAGAATTTTGAAACATGCTCGGCTTGCTTTCGAATTTCCTCCACACATTGCACCACGGTCCAATAATCTTTGGCCGTAATTAACTCTTTGGCCATTAACCCACCCGCTACGTGCTCATCGTAGCGAAGCAGATCAATAACTTGCGATTTCAAATCGGTATCCAACCGAGCAATTATTTCTTCACTGATCTTTATAGGCAGCTCATTCAGAATATCAGCGGCATCATCTGAATCTAATTGATTGACCACTTCCGTAATTTCCGAGGCGGCATAAATGGCTAAAAAACTTTTGCGCGTATCGGTATCCAGATCATTGATAATTTTTGCGCGAACTTCTAAGGAAAGTAAATCCAATACGTGTTTAGATTCCTCGCTACTAAATTCATAAAGGAGTGACGTGATGTCGGCCGGGTTTATCTCTTCAAGGCTTTCCTGAATAAACGTATTGTCGAGCGCATCCAGCGCATGCTGAAAGCGATCGCGAAACTCTTTATTCAATGCAAATTCAACGGCCTTCACGGGAGTTTTCTAATTGTTGGGTAAGGAAAACGAATTGTTCTACATCCAATTGTTCGGCTCGTTTATCCAATAACGGATGACCCAAAAAAGAGGCAGGCAAATTTAGAACTTTCAGTGCGTTGCGCAAGGTTTTACGCCTGGTTTGAAAAGCCTGCTTTACCACAACTTTAAACAGTACCTCATCACACGCTAACCGAAATCGATTATTACGCGTAAGCCTAATAACCGCAGACATTACTTTAGGTGGCGGAAAGAAAACACCCGGAGGAACCTTAAACAAGTAGTCAATATCATAATACGCCTGAAGTAGCACACTTAAAATTCCATACGTTTTGCTTCCGGGTTTTTCAGCTATGCGATCCGCCACTTCTTTTTGAAGCATACAAACTACCTGATTAACCTGATTGCGATGGTCAAGCACTTTGAAAAATATTTGCGATGAAATGTTGTATGGGAAATTTCCAATGACCTGAATACTACCCTTAAAGAGTTGAGTCAAATCCAGGTTTAAAAAATCAGCTTCAATAATTTTTTCCTTCAAAGCTGGAAAATGTTCTTTCAGATAAGGGATCGACTCACGATCAATTTCCACTAATTTCAAATCAACAGGTTTTTGTATTAGAAATTCAGTAAGCACCCCTGTGCCAGGTCCTATTTCAATTACCTGATCCCCGGTTTGCGAAAGAATAAGTGAATCAACAATGCGCGCAGCAATATTCTTGTCTTTGAGAAAGTGCTGACCGAGATGTTTTTTTGGGCGAACCATTTATTTCACTACTGATCACTCAGCCACTGGTTGATAATTCAGCAAACTACGGAGTATAAAATCAAAACAAGAAATTTCCCTTAACTTGCAGAAGAAGTAATTTCAATTTTCTTACCATGACTCATCCGCAAACAATAGATAAACCCCGCATTGGAATCACACTTGGCGACCTTAATGGCATTGGCCCGGAGGTAGTTATCAAAGCATTATCCGATAGTAGATTGTTAAATTTAATGACACCCGTTGTATATGGGTCAACAAAGGTTCTTTCCTTTTACAGGAAGTTGATGAACCTGGAAGAATTTAACTACAGCGTTGTAAAAACAAAAGGTCAGTTATTCTCAAAAACTGTAAACGTGGTTAACTGTTG
>JBBSBG010000302.1:0-4249 GCA_038251495.1 Cytophagales bacterium | reverse complement strand
ATGGAAAAAGTTGGCCTCGGGTATCTCACATTAAATCGAGTTACAGCAACATTATCCGGTGGCGAGTTTCAACGAATCAAATTAGCAACATCATTGGGCAGTGCCTTGGTTGGTTCCATGTACATTATGGATGAACCAAGCATTGGCTTGCATCCGCGCGATACCGCTCGCATGGTGGAGGTTTTAAAATCGCTGCGTGATATGGGGAATACTGTTATTGTGGTAGAGCATGAAGAAGAAATCATGCGTGCAGCCGATCAGATTATTGATATCGGTCCTGATGCCGGAGCACATGGTGGCGAACTAATTTTTCAGGGCACACAAAAGGATTTAAATAAGGATATAGTATCGCACACGACTAATTATTTGACCGGAGTTGAAAAAATTTCTGTGCCTAAGAGCCGTAGAAAATGGAAAGACTACTTGTTAATTATTGGAGCGCGTGAAAATAATCTTAAGAACTTGACGGTTAAGTTCCCGCTCGGAATTCTAACAGTAGTTACCGGAGTAAGTGGTTCAGGAAAATCAACGTTAGTCAAGAAAATTCTATATCCGGCTGTTGGTCGCCTGAGTGGTTCCGTATCAGAAACGCCCGGAAAGTATGATCGCCTTGAGGGCGATGTTACAAAAATCACACAGGTAGAGTTTATTGATCAAAATCCGATTGGAAAATCATCACGCTCGAACCCGATTAGTTATGTAAAAGCGTATGATGCGATTCGAAATTTATTTGCTGATCAAACCTTAAGCAAGCAGCGTGGCTATAAACCTTCACACTTTTCTTTCAACGTAGATGGCGGAAGATGTGAAACGTGCCAGGGAGAAGGTGAAATAAAAGTTGAGATGCAATTTATGGCCGACATTTTTCTGAAATGTGAAAGTTGTGAAGGCAAGCGATTTAAGCAAGAGGTATTAGAAGTTCAATACAAAGGCGCAACCATTTTTGATGTGCTCGACATGACGGTTGAGAATGCGTTGGAATTTTTCAGAGATAAAAAACCAGTTTACGAAAAAATTCTTCCGCTTTATGAGGTTGGGTTAGGCTATGTGAAATTGGGACAATCCTCCAATTCACTATCTGGTGGCGAAGCACAACGCGTTAAGCTCGCTTCTTTTTTAGGTAAGAATAATTCTGATACTAAAGGAAATATTTTATTCATTTTCGATGAGCCTACTACTGGCTTGCACTTTCACGACATTTCTAAATTGCTAAAAGCGATTAATGCGTTGGTTGACCTTGGCCACACCGTAATTATTATCGAGCACAATCTCGAGGTGATAAAATGTGCCGATTGGATTATTGATCTGGGGCCAGAGGGTGGCGAGAAGAGTGGTGGTAACCTACTCTTTGCAGGCACACCAGAAGAAATGGCAACCAAGAAAATCGGCTATACGGCTGAGTTTTTGAAAGGGAAGCTTTCCTAATTCTATCATCTTATTGATTTTTTGAAATGGATTTGTTCTGTTTGAATACTTTTACTTTATTTACTTAACAAAATATAAGCATATATATGGCTAAGGAATTTTTAGGTGAATTTGAAGAACTGGTTTTAACGCTGGTGGCAGCCTTGCAAGAGGATGCTTATGGGGCTGCCATCGCAGAAGAAATTGAAACCCGAATGAAGCGCGATGTAAACTTAAGCGCGGTGCACGTTACCCTATATCGATTAGAGGATAAGGGGTTTTTAAAATCAGGTTTAGGAGGAGGTACTGCTGAACGTGGCGGGCGAAGAAAAAGAATTTATACGATTACAAATGCAGGCCTAGCCATGCTGAAAGCAATTAAAGAGTCGCGCCTGAGTTTGTGGAAACTGGTGCCGCAGCTTAAAATATCCTGAGCCAACTATAACAATTAATTCATGAATCAATCAGTAGATAAGAATGATATTTATGGCTTGTCATTACGGTTTCTGCAATGGTTTTGCCCACCGCACTTACAGGAAGAAATTGAAGGGGACTTAATTCAAAAATTTGAGAGAGATGTAAAACAGTTTGGAGAGAAGCATGCAAAAAGAAGATTGCTTTGGAATGTGATCCGGTTTTTTAGACCGGGGATTTTATTGCGAAATAACTCAACCATTAACTTAACACCATTCTATATGTTGACAAACTATTTCAAGGTAGCTGTACGGTTTATGTTTCGTCATAAAACATTTTCGGCTATCAATATTTTAGGATTGACAATGGGTTTTACTGGAGCACTATTGCTTTTTATCTGGATTGCACAGGAACTCAGCTTTGAACAATTTCATACTGATAAAGACCGGCTTTATTTGGGTTGGAATCGTTCTCTTGAAAATGGTCAATTGGTTTGCTCGGAAACAACTCCGCGAGTACTTGCCCCAACACTAAAAGAAGATTATGCTTCAATTGAAGCCGCGGCCAGTTATGCAAAATGGGGAGTGTCGCACCTATTTACAGTTGGAGATACGCGACTTCTCAAAACATCAGGCGTGTTTGCTGACGCTTCGCTGCTAAATATTTTGTCTTTTACTTTCCTGAAAGGTGATCCGCAAAAAGCATTTGCCGACCCCAGTTCGATTATCATTACTGAGAAATTTGCAAAGCAACTTTTTGGTGAAAAGGAAGCCTTTGGAGAAACTGTTACTCTTAGTCAAGAAGACTACAAATTTGAATTTACTGTAACCGGTGTATTGAAAGACTTGCCGCCTAATACCGATTTTAAATTCGAATACCTGATCTCCTTTGCATTTCTGGAAAGCCTTGGTGAGAAAGATACCTTTTGGGGTAACAACTCAGTAACCACACTGGTGAAGTTGAAGGAAGGATACGATCTTACATCTGTCAACGAATCAATCAAAGACACTGAAAAGAGACACTATGCCGATGGTCAGCATATAGAGATCTTTCTTTACCCGCTCACAAAGATGCGACTCTACTCGCGTTTCGAGAATGGGGTAGCGGTTGGCGGTCGCATTGAAGTCATTCGCATGCTTGGCATACTTGGTGTTTGCTTACTCGCGATAGCGTCAATCAACTTTATTAACCTGAGCACAGCTCGCGCACAAAGGCGATCGAAAGAAGTAGCGGTTAGAAAAGTTACAGGCGCCTTCCGCGCTACACTTATTGTGCAGTTTTTATGTGAGGCCATCTTAATGGCTGCCAGTGCTGGTGTTATCTCACTTGTGTTTGTTTACCTGCTGCTTCCATTTTTCAATACACTAATAAGTCAACAACTCGTACTTGATCTCGGTAACTCAACGCTCTGGCTTTCGGCTGCCGCTATCATTTTTGGTATTGGTTTTCTGGCAGGCAGCTACCCGGCACTTTATATATCAGCATTTCAACCCGTACAAATTTTGAAGGGAATTGGAGTTTCTCCACATCGGAGTATTCTCCGTAATCTGCTTGTTGTTTTTCAATTTGGCTTTGCTGTTACACTAGTAGTATCAGCTATTGTTATTGGTAAGCAGATTACCCATGTGCAAAATCGGGATGCAGGATATTCAAGAAATAACCTTATATATATTCCGCTAACTGGGGACATGCCTAAAAACTTTGAAGCATTTAAAAATGAACTTTCACAAAGTGGTACTTCCGTTTCTATCACGAAAGTAAGCGCTCCCATTACAGAACAATGGAGCAGCACGGGAGGTATTGAGTGGCAAGGAAAAAATCCGGAAGACCGTACCGACTTTGAGCGAATTTATATGGACGACACTCCGTCTGCAACATTCGGACTCCAGGTATTAAGTGGCCGTGACTTTGATCTACAAAAATTTTCTACCGACTCCACAGCAGTCGTCTTAAATGAGACTGCGTTGCGCACCATGGGTTTCGATAATCCTATTGGAGAGGTAATTAAAGACAACGGACTCGAGTGGCATGTGATTGGCGTAGTGAAAGATTTTGTGTTTACATCACCTTTCCGGAAAACGGAACCCGTTGTAGTGTTTAGTGGAGCTAAGCTAAGTCGTGCCTTCAATGTTGCGTACATAAAATTGAATCCCACGAAAGCACCACAGGAACACCTGACAACATTATCATCACTTGTCACCAAATACAATCCTGAATATCCGTTCGAGTATCATTTTGCTGACCTCGACTATCAGCGCAAGTTTGAGAACATCCAAACCACGTTGTTGATTACTACTATTTTTACTTCTGTCGCCATCTTTATTGCGTGCCTGGGTTTACTGGGTTTGGCAACTCACACGGCAGAAGCACGGGTAAAAGAAATTGGCATTCGAAAAGTGATGGGTGGCTCCGCGTTAAGTATTACACGACT
>JBBSBG010000301.1:0-4250 GCA_038251495.1 Cytophagales bacterium | reverse complement strand
CAATCACGCGTGGCATTAGGCCGACCGGCTTTTTCGTTTTCACATGAAAACAGAAGTTCGTTTTATATGCTTACAAGTATTTTAGGTGGGCAGGGTATGAACTCGCGCTTAAATCTTGCTTTGCGCGAAAAGCACGGTTTTGTTTATTCAATCGGAGCTCAGTTTGTCCCTTTCATTGATACCGGATTGTTTGTTATTACGTTTGGAACCGATCCGTCCCAGGTAAAGAAGGGCATTATGTTAGTCAAGCAAGAATTAAAGAAATTGCGCGAAGAGCCATTGGGAGTAAAGCAACTTGCATCTAGCAAAGAGCAAATCCTGGGTCAGATTGCGATGGCGGAAGAGAACAACATCAGCTTTATGATTATGATGGCCAGGAACATACTGGATCATGGACGAGTTACAAGTCTGCAAGAAATTTTTGATCGCGTAAAGAGTACCTCTGCTTTAAAACTTCAGGAATTGGCGAACGAAATGTTTGATGAAAAAAAGTTGAGTTCTCTAATTGTAGAGCCGATTTCTTAATATGGAATTCTTACCGGAAGATATTGCCAATTATGTGGGTTCACACACCTCAACAGAATCAGATCTTCTCAAAAAGATAGGAAGAGATACGCACGCAAATATTCTTAAACCCCGCATGTTGTCCGGCCATGTTCAGGGTAGATTCCTGGCTATGATTAGCCAATTCCTTAGGCCAAAAAACATTCTTGAGATTGGCACCTACACAGGCTATTCAGCTTTTTGTCTGGCAGAAGGTTTGGCGGAAGGTGGCAAGCTAACCACTATTGATATTAACGAAGAGTTGGAAAGCCGAGTACGTGCTTATTTTCAACAAGCAGGGCTCTCAGAAAAAATTGACTATTACATTGGCAATGCAATGAAGATTATCCCAACCCTTACACAGGAATTTGACCTTGTTTTTATTGATGCTGACAAAGAGAATTACTCAACGTACTATGATCTGATTTTTGATAAGGTAAAAGTGGGTGGTGTAATTCTGGCCGATAATGTTCTTTGGAGTGGCAAAGTTACTAACCCTAAACCCGATAAGGATACCCGGGCTATTGTGGAATTCAATGCAAAAGTTAATAGCGATAGCCGGGTTGAGAATTTATTGCTGCCTCTGCGCGATGGAATTATGATGATGCGTAAGATTTCGGGTTAACGAACAGGCTCATTAGTCACCAAATCGGATATTACTTCCTTTCAAAGTTTGTTTGCAGTTCATTTACACCAATCCGAAACTTATTGCGTTATAATTCTTTTACTTATCTTCACGCCATGAGATTTTTTGCAGTCGCACTCAGTTTTTTTGGAGTTGCTGCCTCATACGCGCAAACTCCAGAAGTGCCCCATAAGATGCATTTTGCAGACATGACCCTCACTATTCGTGATGATGCCAGACGCGAAATTCAAAAAGATGTGGACGCGCTTAGGCAGCACCCGCGCTACTTCGGAATTAAAGTAGAGCGAGCCAAAACTTATTTCCCCATCATTGAAAAGATTTTTGAGGAGGAAAGACTTCCCGATGATTTTAAATACCTAGCCCTTCAAGAGAGCGCGCTCATTTCGGATGCAGTTTCAACTTCTAATGCGGTTGGCTTCTGGCAGTTCAAAGATTTTACAGCCATGGAGGTGGGGCTGCGGGTTGATAAGGACATTGATGAGCGTATGAATATTGCTTCCGCTACGCGCGGTGCCGCCCGCTATCTTAAAAAGAATAATTACCTATTTAACAACTGGTTGCTGGCACTGCAATCTTACCAAATGGGTGGCGGTGGTGTGCAGCGTTCGGTGGGCGATAAATACAATGGCGCGCGCCACATGGAGATTACCAGCGAAACCTATTGGTATATAAAAAAATACCTGGCTCATAAAATAGCATTTGAAGGCGCAGTAAAAGGCGAGCCTCAGGTAAAAGTTGTACAGTATCAAATACAATCGCCTAAAGCCATGCACGAACTGGCGAGCGAACTGTCGATTGATGAAGCAACTTTGAAGGAATACAATAAGTGGGCACGGGCAAGTAAAATCCCTGTTGACAAGCCCTATTCAATCATCATTCCAAGTGGGCAGTTGAGTGAGGATTTTAATGTGTTGATGCTTGCTTCTATAAAACCAATGACTGCTACTGTCACTGAATCAAAATCATTAATAATTAAAACTGAGAAGAAGAACATTAATGGAATTGAAGCGATACTAAGTATGGGCAACGAAACAACAGCTGCGCTGGCAAGTCGGGTGGGCGTTTCGTTATCTGATCTTCTTAAGTACAATGAAATTTCTATCGACCACAAAGTGCAAGGTGGAGAATACTATTTCTTAAAGAGAAAGAAAACAAAATCAGATCAACCAACTCATTCGGTGGTTGCCGGTGATGAATTGTGGTCAATCAGCCAGAAGTATGGAGTGCGCATGGCTCGATTAAAACGTTATAACAAAATGGATAACTCACCAAAACTGGCACCTGGCGATGTAGTTTGGTTGACAAATAAAAAACCCGCTGAACAAGCAACAATACTTGCTCCTGTTTTAACTGATGAAACTACTGTGGCAGCAGTGGAAGAAGGAGAGTTTTTTGGTTGGGAGGTGAAGCCAAAAGAAAAAGTAACTACCACTGTTATTGAAAAACCAACAGCAGTAATGACCATTCTTGTTGAAGATAAAATGCCAATAGTTAAACATGACTCAGTAATTTTAATAATTGAGCAAAACGGGAATCATTTAGTGCAACCGGGTGAAACACTTTATGCAATTTCTAAAAAATATGCAGTAGCCGTTACTGATTTACTTAGCTGGAATGAACTTGACATAACATCTGGAATTAAACCAGGTCAATATTTAAAAATCAGTAAGCCACAAGAACAATCTTCAGAGGCAATCGTTAACGAGAATGCGCCCCAGGAGGTGCTGGTTATTATACACGAAGTAAAACCGGCTGATACGCTTTATAGCGTGGCTCGCCAGTATAATGTCACCATTAAGCAATTAATGGATTGGAATAAAAAGGAGAGTCTAAGTCTTTCTTTGGGCGAGAAACTAAAGATTTTGTCGAGGTAGCCTTAGTTTTTTTACTTTTTTGATCAAATACTTACGTAGCCCATGATGAGTGCCTGCAAAAGTTTATGTTGTGCTAAAATTGAATAGTTTTGCAACTAAGTAAACAGAGGCGGAGAGCTTAGCAAGAGCATGGATATAGAAACTACTACAAAGGCTATTGATCTGGTGTTATTAGTTGATGACAACGACACGGACAATTTTATTAGTAAGCGAATAATTGAAATCACCAAATTTGCAAAACGAGTTGAAGTGAAGAGTTCCGGAAAAGGTGCGCTTGATTTTTTGAAAGAGCACCAAAACAATCCTGAGAATATTCCCAATTTGATTTTTCTGGATATCAACATGCCTATTGTTGATGGGTTTGTATTTCTGTACGAGTTTGAAAAATTTAATGAATTGGTTCGGAGCAAGTGTAAGGTGATTATCCTTTCAAGCTCAGACAACAAGCGTGATATTGATAAGATTGTTAATAATAATCACGTTATTAAGTTTATCACTAAACCCTTAACCGAGGTGGCGTTGGACGAGATCAAATTAAGCAACATCTGAAGTCGGAATTGGGTTTTTGTTATTTTTGCAACCAAATATTACCCTATGGATGCAAAATTTACCAAATTTCTTTCACTTTCAATCCTTTGCACAGTTCTCTCGTTTGGCGCAATTGCACAAGTTATCAAGGTTGATTCCACTACTAATTGGAAAAAAGCGTTTGGTGCCGGCCTTAATATCAATCAGGCTTCGTTTACGTCAAACTGGAAAGCAGGAGGTGTTAATTCTTTTGGATTCAACGCTTTCTTGAATTATAAAGCAAACTATAAGAAAGATAAAAACGGCTGGGATAATACGTTTGATTTCTTATACGGTGCGGTTAACAACCAAGGTCAGGGTGCTCGTAAAACCTTAGATCGCATTTACATGGAAACGAGATATGGCTATGATTTAACTGAGAAATGGAGTTTTACATCCTCACTTAACTTTCTTTCTCAGTTCGCAAAAGGATACAAGTACGAAAAAGATGTAAATGGTGTAGAATTTGGCTCACTAATTTCAGATTTTATGGCACCGGCATTTATTACTTCTACCTGGGGCCTTGAATATCGTCCGGTAGATTATTTTAAAGTTAGTTTTTCGCCATTTTCACCAAGGGTTACTGTGGTTACTGACAACAACGGCAGGTTTGATGCTGT
>JBBSBG010000300.1:0-4252 GCA_038251495.1 Cytophagales bacterium | reverse complement strand
CTGATGGCAGATCGGATTATTTTCTTTGGCACTGCCGTGGATGATTATGTGGCCAACGTAATCACGGCACAACTTCTTTTCCTGGAGTCTTCCGATCCTAAAAAAGATATCATTATGTATATAAATAGTCCAGGCGGATCGGTTTATGCTGGCTTAGGTATTTATGATACTATGCAATACGTAAATCCCGATGTAGCAACTATTTGCACGGGCATGGCTGCTTCTATGGGTGCCGTGTTGTTGGCAGCCGGAACAGCTAAGAAAAGATCCGCTTTGCCGCATTCAAGAATTATGATTCATCAGCCATCTGCAGGCATGCAAGGCACGTCTCGCGATATGGAGATATCCTTGAAACAAACGCTCGAATTGCGCCACGATTTATATACTATTTTGGCAAACCATAGCGGCCAGACATTTGAAAAAGTTGATAAGGATTCCGATCGTGACTATTGGATGCGCGCCAGAGAGGCCAAGGAATATGGTTTGATTGACGAAGTGCTGGAGCGAAACAAGAAATAACAATAACCCTGATTTTCAGGCTTAAATGTACCCATTGAGATGGAATTGAAGATTAGCCGTTTCGTGGGTACATTTGTATTTTAAATTCCTTTGTATGGCTGAAGTTACGTGTTCTTTCTGTGGTCGAAATAAAAAAGATGTAGATCTCATGATCTCAGGCATACATGCTCACATTTGCGACAAGTGTGTAACGCAGGCAAGTCAGATTTTGCTGGAAGAAAAAAAGAATAAAGTTGAAGCGGGTTCCCTTCCTAACTTTAAGTTGGTGAAGCCCCGTGAAATCAAGAAGTTTTTGGATGAATATGTGATTGGACAGGACGAAGCCAAGCGAGTGATGTCAGTGGCAGTTTACAATCACTATAAACGATTGATGCAACGCAAAATTGAAAATGATATCACCATTGAAAAATCGAACATCATAATGGTGGGCGAAACCGGAACTGGTAAAACCTATCTGGCGCGCACACTTGCCAAAATTCTACAAGTGCCTTTTTGTATTGCCGATGCCACCGTACTTACTGAGGCAGGTTATGTAGGTGAAGATGTTGAAAGTATTTTAACCCGACTTTTACAAGCTGCTGATTATAATACCGAGGCTGCCGAGCGTGGAATCGTTTACATAGATGAGATCGACAAGATTGCCCGCAAGTCTGACAATCCTTCTATTACCCGTGATGTGAGCGGTGAAGGTGTGCAACAAGCGTTATTGAAATTGCTTGAGGGCACAGCAGTTAACGTTCCTCCACAGGGTGGACGTAAGCATCCCGATCAAAAAATGATTACTGTAAACACCGAAAATATATTGTTTATCTGTGGTGGTGCCTTCGAAGGTATTTCACGATTAATTGGAAAGCGATTAAACACACAACCCTTAGGGTTTACTGCATCCGCAAATAGCCTAAGTCCGGCTGATATCGACAAGGATAACTTATTGCAGTTTGTATCTGCCCAAGATTTAAAATCATTTGGATTGATTCCAGAATTGATTGGTCGCTTGCCCGTAGTCTCCTTCCTCAATCCGCTCGATCACGATGCGCTTCGCAAAATTTTAATAGAGCCGAAAAATGCGTTGATGAAACAATACAAGCGACTCTTTGAAATGGAAAACATTGAATTGGAATTCAAAGACGGAGCCATTGATTTCATTGTTGAAAAGGCTATTGATTTTAAATTAGGTGCTCGTGGTCTTCGCTCCATTTGCGAAACTATTGTTAATGATGCCATGTTTGAGATGCCATCCGATAAGACAACCGATCGGTTGGTAATTAATCGCGCTTATGCGGAAGAGAAATTTAGCAAATCACACTATAGTAAGCTGAAGGTTGCTTAAACCTCACCCCTGCCCATCTCCATCCCGATAGCTATCGGGAGAGGGGTGCGCTAAATGTTGCATTATCAACCTCGCTGTGTTTTCGGAAGCAGAACCCGTATCCAAAATCTTATAAACGCTTTCATATTCGTCCGTCATGGTTGATGAATACGTTTTATCAAAAAGTAATTTATTCAACTCTGCATTGATAAACTCTTTTGTCGCCTTTGTTTGAATCAACTCCTTGATCACTTCCTTTCCGGCAATCAGATTAACTAGTGATATAAACTCAACCTGAACTAAAAAATTAGCAATGCTGTACTCGAGCGGAGTCGTTTTATAAACCACTACTTGTGGAACTTTAAATATTCCAGTTTCTAAGGTTGCTGTTCCCGATGTAACAATGGCTGCATTAGCAATGCTCAACAAATCATAGGTTTCCTCTTCAACAAATTTAACATTGTTCTTATCTGTTAGAGCCTGATAGAGTTCATCTGGCAATGAGCTCACTTTCGCGACAACAAACTGAACTTCGCTATTCAGCTCGGCTACCTTTGCCATTAGCGGAACAATTTTCTTTAATTCTATTTTACGGCTACCCGGAAGCAATGCCACTATTTTCTTTGACGGATCAAAATTATGTTTTGAAATAAACTCGCTCGATGGCTTGAAGGCTTTAATAGCATCCAGTACCGGATTGCCCACATAATCAACTTCAAAATCATACTTCTTAAAAAATTCCTTTTCGAAAGGTAGAATCACAAACATGCGATCTACATTTTCTTTTAGCTTCCAGGCACGACTTTGATACCAAGCCCAAACCTTTGGTGGGATGTAGTAAAATACTTTCAATCCGATTCGGGTAGCAAACTTTGCAATTTGCAAATTGAAACCACCGTAATCTATAAGAACAATAGCATCTGGTTTAAATTCCAGAATATCCCTTTTACAAAACTTAATAAACTTAAAAATTTTAAACAGGCTTGTGGCCAGAGAAATAAAACCCATAAACGCCATATCGCGATAATGAACTGAGAGTTTTACTCCTGCTTCCTGCATCTGATTGCCACCAAACCCTTGAAACGTTGCTTGTGAATCTAATTTACTGATCGCTTTTACCAGGTTGCCACCATGTAAATCTCCTGATCGTTCCCCAACAACTAAATAATACCTCACTTACTTTTTATTAGTTTGTTCACCAAAATATTCCACGTAGTTGCGCGGTGTTTCAAACAATCTAATGGAATGCAAGATTCCATACTTGCTTATTGTTGCAATTTTTGGATTCAATATTTTCCAAATCTCAATCACTAACGTTTCGCAGCTTGCTAATTTATCCATCATAAAATCAACATCAAGATTTAGATTCTTGTGATCGAGTTTATCAATCACTTCATTGCGAATAAGTGTACTTAATTTTTTTAGATCTATTACAAATCCAGTCTCGGGGTCAGGTGTTCCCTTTACGGTAACAATCAAATCAAAATTATGCCCATGCCAGTTTTCGTTGGCACACGCACCAAATACTTCCGTATTCTTCTCTTTGCTCCACGCTGGATTATACAGTTTGTGAGCTGCATTAAAGTGCTCCTTTCTACTTACGTGAACCATTGTATTAAAATAAATGCTAAGTTAACTTGTTGCACCATATTCAAACCAGTATTTTTATGACATAAATCTGTCATTATTTATGGATTATCTTCAATTTACAACCTTACGGAACGAAGCCAAGGCATACTTTGACAAAGTTGAAAAAGGAAAAAGCTATGTAATAGTAAGAAAGGGGAAGCCTATTGCGAAGGTAATTCCTTTTGCAGAATACACCCAAGGGTGGAGGCGCAACATAAAGCCCATTACGTTGCGTAAAGTTGGTAACTCAACTACTATTTTGCGCCAACTCCGAGATGAACAGTGAGATACTTTTTTGATACATCGGCATTGCTCAAGCGGTATATTAATGAAAAAGGCCATGCCGAGACCGAAAAATTATTTGACCACGCTGATAAGATAATTGTCTCCTCTTTTACGCAGTTGAATGCGCCAGTTCTTTTAAGCGATTATGGCATACAGAAATGATAACTAAAAATGAATATCAAAAATTGAACGCGGAACTTAATCTCGATTTCCCATTCTTTGAAAGCACTCCTTTCGATGACGAAGTGAAAAACATTGCCCTGAAGATACTCGAAAAACATACAATGAAAGCGCTTGATACGATTCAATTAGCAACACTAATCCATACTTCACGCGAGGTTGATGCCTTTGTTGTGTGCGATCAAAAATTGAAAAAATATGGATTGCATGAAGGATTCCTTATAATAGACCCAACCGAAACAAAAAAATGATAATCGTTACCGGAGCCGCTGGATTTATTGGTAGTTATCTTATTCAGCGACTTAACCAAGATAATTTCAATGCCATTAT
>JBBSBG010000299.1:0-4276 GCA_038251495.1 Cytophagales bacterium | reverse complement strand
TATCCAAAAACATTGGCCGCAACATTTCAAGATGTAACTGGTCTTTCTGCTGGAACAAATTATCAGTACCGCGTTCGTTCGCGCAACACTACCGGCACTTCACCCAGTTCTGTGAGTCAAACTCAAATTACAATTCCCGCCAATCCGGTTTCTAAAGCTTTTGAAAATCCGACAGCTACTTCATTTATAGCTAATTGGGATGTTGTTGATGGAGCCGATGGATACGAATTGGACGTAACATTGGATTCTGAAAATTTTAATACGTTTGTAATAGGTTATGATGCAAAGAGAGTTCCAGCTACAGGTGACTTCAATGTAACTGCCTTAACTGCAAGTAATACATATCGCTATCGGGTTCGTTCTTATAACTCAGCAGGTGTTTCAGGAAATTCGCTTTCTAAATTGGCCATAACAAAAAATTCAGATGGCACGGGAGGTGCAACTGTACCATCTGTTTCAGTTGTTGAAAATCAAAACTCACAAAGCGTGGTTAAAGCTTCAACGAGTGGTGGCTTTGGCACAATAAAAATCACACTTAATCATAGAAAAATAACGGAAGCAACTTTTACTGCTGAGCCTGTGATCACGCTAACCGGAAATAGTTATGATGCAACCATTAGCCCTTCTTTCCTCGATGAAATTGGTATGGAGTATTACTTTACTGTTACTGATGGGCTTGATAAAACTTCCGAAAGCAGCAAAGGCTATGTCTATAAAATAGTTTCCTCGCAAAGTATTCCGGCTCTTGCTACTGGCGGCACGGCTTCATCCTATCGAATTATTTCTGTGCCGCTTAAGTTAGAGTCAACCGATATACGGGATGTATTTGCAACGCTTATCTCGAATTTCGGTGGTTATAATAAAGAACACTGGCGATTGCTTAGATATCAAAACGGAAAGAATACAGATTTTGATGGACTCACCAGCCTAGGCCAAGGAAAAGGGTATTGGTTCAACAGTCTCGAAACAGCAGATTTAAAGGTATCCGGTCAGGCTATTGCGGCTAATCAGACTAATCCATTTTTGTTACCACTTGAAAAGGGTTGGAATCAAATAGGAAACCCTTTCTTGTTTAATATAGATTGGGATGATATACGCACTGCTAATCCCACAGCAGATGTCGATCTCGACTATTTGGTATTTGATCCGGCCGCTCAAGGCTTTAAGAAATCAAATTCAATCATCTCATGGTCGGGTGGGTTTATTTATGCAAACTCCAGTTTGACTTTACAGATTCCTGTTACGCTAAAAAATACGGCTGGTGGCAGAAAGGATAACGCGAATGATTTGGTTGATTATTCAATCGATAAACCTAATTGGTTTATGCCAATTAAATTAAGTCAGGGTGATGGTTTAAATGATTACATAGGTTTTGGAATGCACCCGGATGCTAAATTAACTAAAGATCGTTTTGATGGGCAGACTGTGCCGCGCTTTATCAATTATCTTGAACTGAATTCATATCACAATAGCGAATTCACACCCAGGTTTTCGCGCGATGTTGTGCCAACATCTGATGCCTTTACGTGGACATATACATTTGAATCAAATCTTGATGGAAAAGAGGCCCGGTTGGAGTGGAGCAATGAATTGCTTGGTGACAATGAAGCTCAATTATTTTTATACGATACCGAAGCCGGAGAGTTGATCAACATGAAGCAGAGTTCTTCCTATTCATTCAAATCGGCAAAAGCCAGAGACTTTAAATTCATATTTAGTTCGAATGATAAATCATTGTTGCCAGAAACAACTTTAGTAGGTAAAGCTTTCCCCAATCCATTTACATCATCGGTTACCATTCCATTTATCGTGGGTGCTTCTGACAGACACGTACAAATTACAATGTATGATATGATGGGTAAAAAGATCAAGAATCTGGTTGGCGATCAATTTAGTCAAGGCTACCATGAAGTAGTTTGGGATGGCACTGATTTTCAAAATGCTCGGGTTACGCAGAGTATGTATCTCTATGAAATGATAACAGAAGGTAAAAGAATAATTGGAAGAATTATTTTACAATAACGGGTATGGCTGTAAATAACTGGACTTACGCAAAACAATACTTTAAATGTCAGACTGAGTTTATCGAAGACAGTTTCGACAGCAAAAAACGTGATTTACGTTTCGACAAGCTCAACGTGATAAGATTTTTAGAGATGACTTTTACTAAATATCGAATACTATTTTTGTTAGTTATCACTTTATTAAGTGCTGGATCAACAGGCAATGCTCAGGATTTTAAGATTAAAAAATTAGAGCAAGTTGGTGAGGTTGTTAATTTGTATTACGATCTTTCTGATAGCACAGCCAATTCAACCCGAACCTATTCAATCTTTCTTTATTCTTCGCTGGATAGTTACACCATACCCTTGGCAAAAGTTTCGGGCGATGTAGGCCAGATTGTAAAACCTGGCGGCAACCGCAAGATTAGCTGGAAAGCAAAGGAGGAATTAGGCTCTGATTTTGAGGGGAAGGTAGGTTTTGAAGTGCGGGGTAATGAGTTTATTCCTTTTTTAAAGTTAGACGGATTTAGAGGAAAGAAATCACGGAAGCGAGGTGTAAAAGAAGATGTTACATGGAGTGGTGGTAGGGTAAATAGTTTGATCAATTTCGAACTTTATAGAAATGGAAAGTATGTTGCAGCACCGTACACAAGTATTGCAACCAGCTTAGGCAAGTATAGTATTATCATTCCTAAAACAACGAAACCGGGCAGCGGTTACACGTTTAAAATCAGAGATAGTAAAGACAAAGAGCAGCATATCTTCACTGAGGAGTTTGTTGTGCGCAGGAAAGTTCCACTGGGTTTAAAGGTTATCCCCGTATTGGGTGTAGGCACTTTAATTTATTTAATCGCTCAGGGAAATGCTAACAAAGATATTGTAGATCCCCTGGATATTGGTGTAACTACAGGTAAAAACTAAAACAACATGAAACGAATTATTAGCGTCCTCCTGATTTTAATTTCGTGGCAGTGCTATGGCCAAAACTTCAGTGAAAAAACGAATGAGGTAGTTTTGAATTTTAAAAATCAAACTCAACCCACCACAAGTTTTCCAGTTATTATTTGGGAGACTCCACGCATTGAAGAAACATTTAGTCAATCTAATTCAATTGACATTCAATTTGTAGTTAATTCAGACGCTCCTTTAAAGTCAATCAAACTTATTTTAGGAGATGGCCTAACTACTATTAATGAAAAGAATATTGCTGTAGATGTGGGAATGCTCACAAAAAGCATAAAGCAACACCTCACACTCTTGGATGGTAAAAATTCGATCGAGATTCAAGTAGAAAATTCAAAGAACGGAATTATTAGTAGCACACGATCGGTGTTGGTAGGCAAGGATGCAATTGCCAATGCTATTGATATAAATAGAAGTGATTACGCACTGATTTTTGCAACTAACAACTATGATGATCTTAATAATCTTACTAATCCGATTTACGATTCTAAGGCTATTGAAGAAACTTTGCGCACGCGCTATGGATTTAAAACTGAGATTATCACGGATCCTACGCACGATGAAATTCTGGAGAAGATTTCTGAATACAACACGCGTAAATTTAAACCACAAGATCAGTTGTTGGTTTTCTTCGCAGGCCATGGTGTTTTTGATGATAATTTAAATGAGGGATTTGTGGCTGCACGTGATTCAAAGAGCAACGATAGGGGCCGCTCTACCTATATACCACATTCAATTTTAAGAGGGAGGATTGACAATATAAAGTGTGAACATATTTTCCTCGCGATGGATGTATGTTTTGGAGGAACATTGGATCCGGAATTTTCTAAGCCGCGAAGTATATATGATGCTGCAACTGATACAGACCTGCTAGTGAGAAAGCTTTCACTAAGAACTAGAAAATTTCTTACTAGTGGAAGTAAAGAATATGTGCCTGACGGTGTTGCAGGCAGACATTCACCCTTTGCGACACTTTTTATTCAAGCGTTGAATGAGACCGGTGGAAAGGGTGGCCGAATTTTTACCCTACTTGATCTCTATCCTTATTTTCAGAGGCTGCAAACAAGTCCTCGTTATGGTAGTTTTTCTACTAAAGATGAACCTACAAGCGATTTTGTATTTGTTGTTAGTCAGAAATAGAATAGTTCTAAAAGTTCAAGGAGAATGTAGTCTTCACATCCAACTCCGATTTTACCGATATGGAGCCACTATGCATTTGCATGATTTGCCTCGATAAGGCGAGGCCAATTCCTGATCCGGTTTTTTTAGTGGTGAAAAAAGGAATAAAAATCCGTTCGATCGCTTCTGGG
>JBBSBG010000298.1:0-4280 GCA_038251495.1 Cytophagales bacterium | reverse complement strand
TTGTTCTTCGCCCTTATGTCGGTGCGATTATTATTTGTTAAGAATGGTGAATTTCGGGGCACCTGCGCTACCCAAAGTCCTTTTTTGGCTAAAGAGGGCATAGCCTGCGGATACTGTGGAAAAACAATCGGTGAAGGCGACCCTTGTGGCGATCCGGAAAAAGTTGATGCAGAAATGCCTAAAATCCAGAAAAACTAGAAGAACTCAACACCAGCAAACACTTCTTGCTGCCCTTCTATTTGTTAAATTTACGGTCACATTAATTATAGCTAGTGACCCTAATAAAATCTATTTCCGGCATTCGTGGCACCATTGGTGGAAGTCCTGGCGAGGCACTAACTCCTGTTGATATCGTAAAATTTGCAGCCGCTTTTGGCACGTGGATAAAATCCCACAACGGCAAAAAAGTTATTATCGGCCGCGATACCCGCCCTTCCGGGGAAATGGTAAGTCAATTGGTTGCGTCTACATTGAAAGGTCTTGGCCTTCATGTAATTGATCTTGGACTTTCAACCACACCCACGGTAGAACTTGCCGTTATAAATGAAAAAGCCGGTGGTGGTATTATCCTAACAGCAAGTCATAATCCAGTGCAGTGGAATGCATTAAAACTTTTAAATGATAAGGGCGAGTTTATCTCGGGAGCTGACGGAGCCGAGGTTCTAGCTCTTGCCGAAGCCGAGCAATTCGATTTTGCACCAGTAGAGAAATTAGGAACTTATACCATCAATGATTCATACATTCAAAAACACATTGCACTTATCTTAAAACATAAGCTGGTTGATGTAAAAGCCATTCAAAACGCTAAGTTTAAAATTGCTGTTGATGCGGTAAACTCAACAGGTGGAATTGCGGTGCCGAAATTGCTAAAAGCATTAGGGGTTAAAAAGGTTGTTAAGCTTTACTGCGAGCCAACGGGAAAATTTCCACACAACCCAGAACCTTTGCCAGAACATTTAAAAGTGATTAGTAACACGGTAAAAAAACAAAAATGCGATTTGGGTATTGTGGTCGATCCGGATGTAGATCGACTTGCCTTGATACAAGAAGATGGGAAAGCATTTGGCGAAGAGTACACGCTTGTTGCAGTTGCTGATTACATCCTAAGCAAAAGAAAAGGGAATACAGTTTCAAATCTTTCCTCTACTCGTGCTTTGCGCGATGTAACTGAAAAACGAAATGGAAACTACTTTGCCGCTGCTGTTGGCGAAGTAAACGTGGTTACAAAAATGAAAGAAACCAATGCCGTAATTGGTGGTGAAGGAAATGGCGGTATTATCGTTCCCGATTTTCACTATGGCCGCGATGCCCTGATTGGTATTGCTTTGTTCCTTACTCATCTTGCAAAATCAAAACTTAAAGTTTCCGAATTACGCAAAACGTATCCAGCTTATTTTATTTCCAAAAATAAAATCGAGCTTACCCCACAAATCAATGTTGATCAGGTTTTAGAAAAAGTAAAACAAAAGTATGCCTCTGAAAAAATCAACACGATTGATGGCGTAAAAATTGACTTCGAAAGAGAAAAAGAATGGGTTCATTTGCGCAAAAGCAACACAGAACCAATCATTCGCATTTATGCAGAATCGCAGAACGAAAAGAAAGCTGATGAATTAGCGCAGCGTATTATTAACGATATCAAGAATATTATCGCCTAATTACTTAGATACTTCTTTTTCAAGAACTACCTCCACAAACTGGTTAAGTGACATTTTCATGGCTGCAGACTTGATAACGGCAAGTCTATGAATTTTAGGCTTTATGCGGACATTAAAACTCCCCTTATATTCCTTGTCGGGATGTTTGTTTAATTTTTCACATGTCTCTATATAATCTTCTACAGCTTCGCGAAAGCTCTTTTTTAACTTGGCTACTGAGTCTGCCTCAAAGGATACTACATCTCTGATTCCGGCTATCCGCCCAAAAAAGGTCTCATCATCAGCATTAAACTCTACGGTACCTGAATATCCTTTATATTCCAATAAATTTTTCATAATAGCGACTGTTCTTTTAAATGGTCGATAATAATTTCAACAGCATATCTTTTAAGAATTGGCTTTGGATGGGGTTCGTGAAGACTAATTATAGCTTTGGTATCCATATTCACAAATTTTCTTCTTGATCCGCCATCCTTTATTTCCTCATAATTGAAATGCATCATGATTGCCTGTAATTCTTTCCATGTAAAATCCTTCGGTTTCGATTTAAGTCGCTCAAGGGCTTTTTGGAACTTACTCATTAAAACAAATGTAACTAATTTACAGTTGCAAAATTAAGCTTGAGTCAATTGAGCAAATAGTTAACTTTGTCAAAACTTTTAAATTGATGAAAATCTACCTCGACAACGCAGCTACTACTCCCCTTGACCCCGAGGTGTTTGAGGCGATGAAACCATTTATGCTGGAAGATTTTGGCAATCCATCTTCCACACATTCGCATGGACGTAAAGTGAGAGCTGCTATTGAATCGGGTAGAAAAAAAATTGCTGAACTATTAAATTGCACGCCTGGTGAAATAATTTTTACTTCGGGTGGCACTGAGGCGGATAATGCAATTATTCGTTGTGCTGTTGACACATACTCCATAAAACATGTAATCTCAACGCCCATTGAGCACCACGCAGTAACCCATACCTTGGAGACGCTTAAAAAACAAGGCATCATCGAACTACATGATGTAACCCTTGATGAGATAGGTCATGTGGATTTGAATCAACTGGAAAAGCTACTAAAAGAATTTCCAAATGCCTTGGTTTCACTAATGCACGCCAACAATGAGATCGGCAATGTGCTGGATATTGAAGCTGTTGGCGAACTCTGTGAAAAATATAACACTTACTTTCATTCAGATACCGTGCAAACAGTCGGTCATTACCGCCACGACATGAAAAAAATTAAAGTACATGGCATGACTGCGGCTGCACATAAATTTCACGGGCCAAAGGGTGTTGGTTTTATGTACATCAATAAGGCTAAGAAGATTCATCCCTTTGTGCATGGCGGATCGCAAGAACGCAACATGCGCGGGGGTACTGAAAATGTTTATGGAATCATTGGACTGACCAAGGCATTAGAAATTTGCTATCGGGAAATGGACCAGCACGAGATTTATATTAAAAATCTTAAGTCAGTAATGATCGAAAAATTAAATTCAGCAATATCAGGTGTTACCTTCAATGGAGATTCTGCAAATTTAGAACGCAGCTTGTATACTGTTCTTAATGTTAGTTTGCCTGAGTCGGAAGAGAACAGCATGCTGCTATTTAATTTAGATATGCAAGGTATTTCGGCTTCTGGCGGCAGTGCTTGCTCAAGCGGGGCATCAACGGGTTCACATGTATTAGGAGCGCTTTATCCAAACTCGCAACGGGGTGCTATTCGGTTTTCGTTTAGTAAATACAATAAAATAGAAGAGATTGATTTTGTTGTAGAGAAACTTGCTGAACTCTACCGAGTTCCGGCATAATCAATAAGCCTTATGGCCAATCCATTTTTTGTTTCGATGATCGGGTCAGGAAATTTAGCCTGGCATCTTGCTCCGGCACTTGACAATGCGGGGTTTGTTGTTAAAGAAGTTTACAGTCATAATCCACAACATGCCGAAGCACTTACCGAGCGGCTTTATCAAGCTGAAGTAAAGGCAACACTTGATTTTTCCACGAGTGATTCATTGGTTTTCATTTTGGCAGTAAGCGATGACGCGATTGAACAAATAGCGCAAGAAATCATTTTACCTGACGAAGCTATTCTAATTCACACTTCGGGAAGTCAGCCAATTAAACTTTTGGAGTTTGCAGCCACTAGTAACTTAGGTGTGTTATACCCACTACAAACGTTTAGCAAATCGCAAAAAGTAGATTTCAAAAATATTCCTTTATTCGTAGAGACACATACTGATGAGGCGGAGAAAATTTTAATGCAAATTGCCAAGGCTATTGGAAAAGATGTATTCAAAATTGGATCAGAAGAAAGAAAGGCGCTGCACGTTTCTGCGGTTTTTGCCTCTAATTTTACAAATCACATGCTCACCATCTCAAAAGAAATCATGCAGCAAAATTGTCTTGATTTCGATTGGTTAAAGCCATTGATTACTGAAACAATTCATAAAAGTCTTTATCTGGGACCGGACAATGCGCAAACCGGTCCTGCGAAACGTGGAGATTTAAATGTTTTGGACGCTCACTTAGAGTTTTTAAGTCAACAAGCATCTATTGCTGAAATGTATAAAGTAATCAGTCAGCATATTGTTGATACGCATTATCAACCCTAGTAATTTTTTTA